>JABXIW010000410.1 GCA_013372875.1 Gammaproteobacteria bacterium
AAGAAATGGTGAAAGATGGTTTGTCTGCGCCACTTCATCCCGGTGCGCTTAAATACTACAAAGAAGTTGGGTTGATTAAGTAAGTCGTACTCCGTCTTAAAACGGTTTTCTAAACTCACTTTTTCACGTTATTTAATAAACTTCTTTTTAGAAACCTTTGTTGAGAGCCGCAAAAGCGCCATTAAGTTGATGGCGCTTTTTCTGTTTGGGTTAGGCGTAAACGTCAATAAAAAAGTAAATGGTGATGATAATCGAAGAGAGAGCGACAAAGCCTTTAACGTGGCTCGGATTAAGCTGGCGAGACACGCGTGCGGCGAGGTAGCCGCCAACTAATGTCCCGACCATTACCACGCTGCCTTTACTCCAATCGATAGAGCCGTTCGCAACAAAAATGACGATTGCGATGAGAGACACACACGTTGAAACCAGAAGTTTAAGCCCATTCATCAAGTTGATGTCTTGATGGCCCGCCACGACGAGGTAACTCAGAACAATCACACCTAATCCGGCATTAAAAAATCCGCCGTATGCTGAAACGCCCACCAACAACAAACTCAATGCGATTAAGCCTAAAACGCCAGCGTGTTTATGTTCTCTGGTGATGGATTTGATGATCATTGTTAACCGCGAACCTGTAAGAAACAGAAGCGTAGCAAACAAAAGTAGCCAAGGAATGGCTTCCAAAAACAGTGACTCTGGCGTATTGAGAAGAAGATACGCGCCAACCGCGCCACCGACTAAGCTGAACGAAACGGTGAATAGCAGTTCTTGTTTGTTTTTCAAAATTTCTTCACGAAAGCCCACGGCACCGCTTATGTATCCCGCGCACGCGGCGTAAGTGTTGGTGGCGTTAGCCATGATGGGCGGCACGCCAACCGCCATTAGGGCGGGGAAGGTGATAAAACTCCCACCTCCTGCTATCGAATTCATGATTCCACCTAACATGCCTGCAGCAAACAACAGAGCCAATTCCAGCAGCATAAACAATCCTTGTTATGTTCTTATTGGTTATTAGAGTCTTAGATTTTGAGAACGCATGTTCTAACGTTTTATGAGATTTACTTTACATGCTCCAAAACGAAATTGTTCAGTTCCGTTGTGGTTTTGATAACGTGAACCTCTTTCTAGAGAAATTTTTCTCTTAGCCGTGATATTAATTCATCGTAGCTATATCAAAGAAAGATCGAAGAAAGAAAAAGCCACCGCGAGGGTGGCTTTTAGGGGCTATCAAGAAGGAGGAATCGACGATTATTGCTCAACTTTTACAGGTTGCGCTTTAAGCTTTTGAAACAGCTTCACAAACATCGGGCTACCCAGCACTAATACTGCCAGCACAGTAAACGTCAACGTAATCGGGCGCTCCCACAAGAAGCTCAACTCACCGTCAGAAATCATCAACGCTCGGCGCAAGTTTTCTTCCATCAAGCCGCCGAGGATGAAGCCAAGCAGCAATGGTGCGAGAGGGAAGTTTGCCAGTCTAAGTGCAATGGCAGCCATCGCCACAAGTAGCATCACAAACACATCCATCGTATTGAACGAGACTAAGTACACACCTGTAATTGAGAAGAACAAAATCATAGGTAGAAGCACTGTTCTTGGAACGGCCAGTAGTTTCGAGATGTAAGGAATCAACGGCAAGTTAAGAATCACAAGCACGATGTTACCAAAGTACATTGAGATGATGACTGACCAGAAGACATCCGGGTGTTCAACAAACAGGCGAGGGCCAGGTTGAATGCCGTAGGCGATTAACGCACCAAGCATAATCGCGGTGGTGCCTGAGCCCGGAATACCCAGCGTTAACAATGGAACGAATGAGCCACTTGATGCGGCGTTGTTCGCTGATTCTGGCGCAACCAGACCACGAATGCTGCCTTTTCCGAACTCTTCTTTTTTCTCTTTTGGAGCCAAGTTGCGCTCTAAGCCGTAACTTAGGAATGCCGCGATTGTTGCGCCAGCGCCCGGAAGTACGCCAGTAAAGAAACCTAGGATAGAAGAGCGGATCGATACTGGAGCGACTTCTTTAATTTCCTCTTTGGTGACTTTCATCGAGCCGATGTTGCTCAATTTGTCTTGCTCTTCATCACGAGTGTCGCTTGAAGGTTTGAGAATCCCCATTAAGGTTTCGCCCAAAGCAAACGTCGCCATTGCAAGAAGAAGGAAGCTAAAGCCGTCCATCAAATCGGTTAAACCAAAGGTGAAACGCTCGACGCCAACGCCTTTATCGATACCGACTGTCGACAGCATCAAGCCAAGAATGGTCATCATCCACGCTTTAATGACCTGACCTTTACCAGCAAAAGCCGCAACGGCAGACAAGCCGAGCAACATCAATGCAAAGTAATCAGAAGATTGAAAACTTAACGACACGTTAGCCAAGGCTGGCGCAGCCACGAGCAGCATGATGGCCGAAAGTGTGCCGCCAGTAAAAGAGGAGTAAGCAGCTAATGCTAGCGCTTTACCCGCTTGACCTTTTTGCGCCATTGGGTAACCGTCAAACGCGGTTACGACCGTTGAAGAACAACCCGGTGCGTTGATCAAAATTGAAGAGGTTGAACCACCAAATACGGCGCCGTAGTAAACACCCGCCATCAAGATGAGGCCCGATGAAGGCTCTAAACCATAAGTAATCGGGATCATCAACGCGATGGCCGAAATTGGGCCAAGACCCGGCAGCATGCCGATAAATGTGCCGACGAAGCAGCCAACAATCACCATC
>JABXIW010000472.1 GCA_013372875.1 Gammaproteobacteria bacterium
ATTTGAATGATGCCAACACGTTCCATGTGTTCTCTTCCTTCTACCACTTAGTCGGGCGATCTATTTAGCCTGCTCACGCAGTTTTTCTGGCAGCTTGTATTCGCCTTTACTACGTGAAATCTCTTTTACGGTTGGTGAATCTAACGGGCCTTTGACCTCGTAATTCACTTGGGTGAACACCTCTACAACAGGAGAAATCACCGTGGAAATCGCCAGCACGTACAGAGCGGTTTGAGGGGCCACCGCAAACGCCGTCAGCATTGGTAACCCTGACGTAATATCCGGCGTAAACTTCACTTCCGCATCCACCATTCTGCTGGTCATGTTTGCAATACCACGAATTTGCATTTCACCAGCTAGCGCATCCATCACAATATCATTAGTGATGAACACACCATCTTGGATTTTGCCTGTACCCGTGATGGAGTTGAACGCCATGCCTTTGTCGAATACGTCGGTAAAATCGAGCTGCATCTTACGAATGATGGAGTCCAAGCTAAATAGGCCAAGCAAACGCGCCGCGCCGCTGACTTCACTCACGACCCCTTTGCCAAACTCCGTCGAGACATTCCCCTGCAAGGTTGGTGTCTTCATCGACCAAGGCGCACCGTCCCAATTCATATTGGCGTTGATCTCAAATGGCGCTTGCTGGATCCCAGACGTGATACCAAAACGCTCCATCAGATCCGTATTGTTATCGCCTTTCATTTTTAACGTCAGATTGGAATGGCTACGATCTTTGGTCAGCTCCCACCAACCATTCATATCGATGCGGTTTTTGCCGCTACTGAAGGTAATGTTTTTCCATTCCAAACGATCATCTTGACGCTGTAAGTCGACATTCACTTTGCCAACCTTGTAACCTTGCAGCCAAAAATCGTCGATGTTCAACGTTAAGTTTGGCATCTCTGCGTGAAACTTGCGGTCAAAGTTGGTAATAAGTGGCGCATTCTGATCTTCACTAGCGAAAATCGAACTGCGCTCTTTGGTCATTTCCTCAAAGTCTGGCAAGTACAAATGCAGATGGTCTAGAGACACCGATAAATCGTACGGTTTGAGGTACGTTGCTTTGCCTTTCACCTCTTGGCTACTCACGTCCAACTGCCAACTTAGGTTCTTTTTACTGGCGTTCAATGCCACATCGTGAAACTCAATGCCGCCCAACAACAAGTTCGGCGTTTCGACTTCAATACGCGTTGGTAAAGGAATCGTAGGCGTCTTCATGTTTGCCAGCACCGATTGCGCTTTACTCTCTGGCGTATCCAGTAACGTCGCCCACTTATCTAGGTTTACCTCATCTAGACGAATCGAAGCATCGTGCCCAACGACAGGGCTAATTTTAAAACCGCCTTTGCCTAACACCAAGTTGGTCGCGGTTAACACTGGCACATCGCCCGAGATATCAATTTCGGTCTGATATTTCGCATTTGGGATTTGCAAACGAGCCGAAATGCTCTCCTGATTCCCCGATGCTTGGAGTTTTGCCTGACCAGCTTCTCCGACCTTTTTCGTCAATGGGTATGGGTATTCACTGGCTAATCGACCGAGCTGCGCCAACACATCTACTTGGTAAGTAAAACCCACATCGTTGAGCTGTAAGTCAATGTCCATTTGCCAAGGCGCATGACCGGAAACCAAGCTCAACCAACGTTCACCTAAATAAGGCTTGAGAGGCTCTACATCCCAATCACCTAAAGTATTGATGGTCACGTTGTAGCCTTGGTCCGCACTTTCGCCGTGGAAATCGAGTGAAATAGGCTGCGAGAGTAACTCTGCTGACAAGCCAGATGTCGTCACCACATCGTTGTCGAACTGAATGCGGCCTGTGGCTTTTTCTAGCATCATTGGCGGCGCATCAATATCAACACGGTTGTCTTTCAAATCCGCATAACCCCAAGCTCGCGCGTCTTTTTCCATATCAAAAGGAATGTTGAGCTGGAACTCGGAATACACCGGGCCACTGACTTGCAAGGCCGTCAAAGCGGCACCAACCGAGTCAACCAGCGGCGTAGCCATCATGTAGTCGCGAACTTCATTACCTGGAGCTGTGGCTTTAGCTTCAATTTCGATATGGCCATCTTCAGCCAACTCAGGAATGCGCCCCGTGATGCGTTTAGCGTGAACGCCATTTAACGTCGCCGATTTGGAATCCAGATACATGGCGTCGTTTTCAAACAATAGATCAAGCTGTAAGTCGGTAATGGTTGGCCACGCAGTATCAAAACTGAATTTCGCGTCTTTTAAGCCAACCCATGCCTGAAACATGCCGTTGTGCTCTTTGTAAGGAAAATCTCCTAACTCGCCATACCACAGCAATTTGGCCGTATTTACTTTACCGCCTTGAATGGCGGTCGATAGGTAATCCGTCAGATCTTGACCTAATGCCAAGGTTGGCAAGTAACGCCAAGTTTCACCAGCGTTGTAGAGATCCGCCTCAGCATAAAACGATAGGAATGGGCTTTGCTCTTTAGGGAAATCGAGTCGAAATGCGCCCAACACTTGAAGGTCCGGAGTCGCAGCCGTGACTTTATCCGACCACAAACGCCAACCTGTCTCATCTTGCTGCCAGATGATGTCGACTTCGCCTTGCTTGATGTTCAATGGGGCTTGGAATACATCCCCGTACGGGAAAACATCATCAATGACCGTGACTTTCGCTTTCGCTTGCTTCAAGTCACCCGCAACGCTGCCTTGCACATGTTGAAAGCCCGGCAACAGTTCCCATTGAGTCATAGCTAACTCATCGAGGTCTGCCGAATAACGCAGCGTATCTAAGCCACCATTCATGGCTAAACGAATGTCTTCAACACGACCTTTCGGCGCTAACTTATTGAGTAAGTCACTGGTTGATTCCGATTCCGGCGCGAGCTTAACGAGTGGAATCAGCGCCTCAATGTCGAGCTGAGAAAGATTGAGCTTCCAGCCATCTGGTTGCCAATCAAAAGCCGCATCAAGTTCAGGCCAGGATTTGTCATCGGTGCGAATTTGAAGTGAGTGACCATTTACTTTCC
>JABXIW010000326.1 GCA_013372875.1 Gammaproteobacteria bacterium
CATCTTTACTGATCAATTTGGTCGTGCTGTTGGTGGTGCGCCAGCGATTAATACTCAAGAAATAGGTACGCAGGTTTTAGTTAACAACGGAGAAACTATTGTCTTAGGCGGTATCTTCCAACATAGAACCACCTTGAACGAGACAAAAGTTCCATTGTTAGGGGATATTCCACTCTTGGGTTGGTTGTTCAGAAATACTTCAAGAGAGAATGCTAAGCAAGAGTTATTAATCTTCGTAACGCCGAAAATTTTAAATCCTGACTTGAAATTATAAGAATCGTACCCAATAAGCTAAAACCTAGGTATAATCGCTATGCCTAGGTTTTTGGCTTTATAATAGATAGTGACAAGAGAATAATTGAGTTCATGAAAGGTAAGCGCAACATATTTTTGATTGGCCCTATGGGTGCAGGCAAAACCACAATTGGTAAGCAATTGGCTGAAATTCTAAAGTTAGACTTTATCGATAGCGACCAAGAGCTTGAGCGCAGAACGGGCGCGCCGATTGATTGGATTTTCGATATTGAAGGCGAAGATGGCTTTAGAAAGCGTGAAGAAGGTGTCATTGAAGAGCTAACCCAAATGCAGGGTGTAGTACTTGCTACTGGTGGTGGGGCTATTGTTTCTGATAAAAGCCGCAACTTCCTTGCTGCACGAGGCGTGGTGGTATACCTTGAAACTTCCATTGAGCAACAATTGGAAAGAACTCGTCGTGATAAGCGCCGTCCATTAATTCAGAATGACAACCCGAAAGAAGTGTTAGAAGAGTTAATGCAGGAGCGCGAAATTTTATATACTGAAATTGCCGATCTTACCGTTCCAACCAATATTAGTTCTGTCAAATCAGTGGCTAAACAAATCGTTGAGTTGATGGATCAAACTATCTAATAACATTGTGCGGTAACCTTGAAACAAATTGATTTATCGCTAACACGCAAAAATTCCAAATATGAAATACTGATTGGTTCTGGGCTAATGACTCAAGCAATCAGTATTTTAGATGTGCTTAATATCTCAAAGATTGCCATCATCAGTAACAAATTGGTGGCAAAACATTACTTAGCGCCGCTTAAAGAATCCATAAAAAAACATAAAAATGTTGTCATAGAAGAGATACTCATTGGCGATGGAGAATCCTATAAATCTCAGGAATCGTTTAGTTATGTTTTAGACTGCTTAATAGAAAAGCAGTTTCAACGTAATGATCTAATCATTGCTTTAGGTGGCGGCGTCGTTGGCGATCTGGCCGGCTTTAGCGCGGCTTGTTATCAAAGGGGGATAGGCTTCATCCAGATTCCCACTAGCTTGTTGGCAATGGTCGATTCCTCTGTTGGTGGTAAAACTGCTATCAATCATGCCAAAGGAAAGAACTTAATTGGCGCTTTCCATCAGCCATTGCAGGTGCGGATAGATACTGAATGTTTGCATACCTTAGAAGCACGCCAATTTAACGCTGGCATGGCTGAGGTAATAAAAATAGCAGCCATTAAAGAACGGGGCTTTTTTGAATGGCTAATGCAAAATAAAGTAGCCATAGCAAAGTTGGATTCGGCGGTTGTTGAAGAGATGATTTATCGAAGTTGCCTGTTAAAAGCGCAAATTGTGGAAGAAGATGAGCTAGAACAAAGAGTGCGGGCATTATTAAACTTTGGTCATACCTTTGGTCATGCCATCGAAAACCTCGCAGGTTATGACAAAATTCTACACGGCGAAGCTGTTGCCATTGGTATGGTGCTGGCTGCAAAGTTCTCTCAGCAGTACTATAATTTGAATAATGGCTATTTGAAGCAATTATTAGAACTGCTTGAATACTTTAAGTTACCTGTAAATCTCCCTAAGGGTATTAGTGCCAAACAGATGATTGATGCTATGCTATTGGACAAGAAAAATCGCAATAATCAGATCCGCCTGATCTTGCCAATGGCAATGGGACAAGCGGAGATTAAAGAGCATTCTCCCGAACAATTAGCCAATTTTTTAACCCATTATGAATCAAGCTGATCACCATACTATGCAAGAAACGACAAGGTTGCTGATTCACACGCCTGCCTCATGGCAGCGACTGGTATCAGTCATTCGCCACCAAGCAGCCCCTGGTCATTTTATTTTTATCGAGGGGCCGCACGCTTCAGGTAAGTCCACGTTCGCTCAGATTTTACAAAAAAAACTAACATTGGTGGATGATGTTGAAGCTAAGTACCTAAAACTTCATCCTTTAATGGGGATCCAGCAAATTTTGTCAGAAGTCCCTGAGCAGTCTGATGTGTTACCCATCATTATTTTAGATGACGCCAATGAGGTTGAAGCTGCCGTTATTGAGGAGTTAATTAGTTCGAATGTAAACTGCTTTTTGGTTGTTTTAGCTGAACCTGAGCTTATCGACCGAGTACCTCGGCTACAAAATTCGCGTTTTAATCTACCTTTATTTAACAAGGAAGATTGCCATAAGCTGCTGAGTAAAATGTATCATGCGATTGATCCGAGCATCGATATTCCAACCCTTGAAAGTGAATTGGTTTATTACGAAAGTAAAGGTTTTCCAGGCAAGGTTATTGAGCTTGGCGAAAAATTGAATGCCAAACTCAAACGTAATACTTCTGGTAATCTTGGTTTTGATTTGGCCAATAAAGGCATATTTTCGACGTTAGTCATTGGCCTTGGTTTAGTAATCTTTCTATTATATTTATTCTTATCGGACTCAAAACAGCCCGATAAAGAGTTGATTCAAGAGGAGCAGGAGCTTACTGAACTGCCTATTCAAGCAGAAAATAAAGCTGAAGAAATGATTAGTGGTGAGCTAATCATTACGGAGCCAGAAGTGATCAAACCTGCTACTTTTGAAACTTGGCTTTTACAGCAAGATCCAGATGATTTTACCATTCAGTTATTTTCAAATGTGGCAAAACAACAAGCTGAATCATTTCAGAAAGAATTAGATCTGGCAGATTCTTACGTTTACTCAGCCGAAATTGATGGCCAAATGCTGTATCGCGTAGTCTGGGGCGTATATCCCAATCGTGCACGAGCTCAGCTTGCGATTCAATCTTTACCCGAAAAAATCCTCAAGCAGAAGCCATGGCTGCGTTCTTTTAGCGCCATTTCCAAAGAAATTGCAGTGCAACCCTAAGCTGAAATGGTAAGCCAAAGTCAGCAATAAAGTACGCCTTTGTCTATCGTTTGTGCCAGATTCCAACTATAATAGCGCAAAATTTCTAGCTCGAAACTGCTATGCCTGCACCTTTACAAAACGATCGCTACATTAAGGCTTGTTTAAGACAAGAAACTGACCGCACGCCAATTTGGATGATGCGTCAAGCTGGGCGTTATCTTCCAGAATACCGTCAATTAAGAGCAGAAGCTGGTAGCTTTATGGATCTTTGTACTAATCCAGAGCTTGCTTGCGAAGTGACATTGCAGCCTTTACGTCGTTTTCCGCTGGATGCGGCTATTTTATTTTCGGATATCTTAACCATTCCTGACGCCATGGGTATGGGGCTTTATTTTACCCCTGGTGAAGGACCTGCTTTTAAGAATCCAGTGAGAAACCTTTCTGAAATCAAAGCCTTACCAATTCCTGACCCCAATCAAGAGTTGAAATACGTGACCGATGCAGTTTCAACCATTCGCAAGGCATTAGACGGACAAGTGCCATTAATTGGTTTCTCGGGTAGTCCATGGACCTTGGCAACTTATATGGTTGAAGGGGCTAGCACCAAAAACTTTTCTTTAGTGAAAGGTTTGATGTATCAAGATCCCAAGGCTATGCATGCGCTGCTGGATAAGCTCGCGGATTCGATCATTGTGTACCTTAATGCGCAAGTTGAAGCGGGCGCACAAGCTTTGATGATTTTTGATACTTGGGGCGGCGTTTTAACACCTGCGGATTATCAGGAGTTTTCGCTCCGTTATATGCAAAAGATTGTTGATGGTTTGCAACGAAACAAAGATGGACACACCATTCCTGTAACCTTATTTACTAAAGGTGCAGGCGCGTGGCTAGATATTATGGCGGCAACGGGTTGCGATTGTTTAGGAGTTGACTGGACAACTAATTTGGCCGATGCCAGAAAGGCGGTGAATGGTAAAGTTGCGCTGCAAGGTAATATGGACCCTTCAATTTTGTATGGCTCAGAGCAAAGAATTCGTGAAGAGGTTAGCAAAATTTTAGCTAGCTATGGACAAGGATCGGGTCATGTGTTTAATTTAGGTCATGGCATTCATCAAACTGTAGCTCCTGAAAATGCAGGCGCATTCATTAAAGCAGTGCATAAATTGAGCCCGCAGTACCATAAATAACATTAATCAGTGACAGTTGACTAAGCGCGCTAACTAATTGATAGAACAGCGCCAAAACAGTGCGTTAAGACAGTGCGAAAAGAGAGTGAGTTTAATCCGCCATGGTGGTTAAGTAACCGCCACCTGCAAACTTTTTGGAGTCCTTTGGCTCCTAAGTTACCTTTACCCGAATTAGAGCGCTATCGTTTAGAGTTAAGCGATGGTGACTTTTTGGATATTGATTGGCTCAATAAAAGCTCCAATGCGCCTACGGTAGTATTACTGCACGGTTTAGAAGGTAATATAGATTCGCCATATTTGCGCCGCATGCTTAAACAGTTGGCTGAAAAAGGTTGGCGATGTATGCTGGTTTATTGGCGTGGTTGTAGTGGTGAAGCAAATCGACTAGACGTGACTTACCACGCCGGGCGTAGCCAAGATCTAGCGCAGGTAGTGCAGTATTTAGAAGTTAATGGCAATAAAGCCGCGACCTTTATTGTTGGTTATTCTTTGGGCGCTAACATTTTGCTGAAATGGCTAGGTGAACAAGGTAAGACGGAACAAACTGCGAACATTACCGCGGCCTTTGCGGTCTCTACTCCTTTTGATTTAGCTATTTGCGCTGATTCGATTGATAAAGGCTTCTCGAAAATTTATAAGCACTATTTGCTAGGATCGCTAAAGAAAAAAATCATTAATCAATTCAGTGCTGAAAAGCTACTTAAATTGCTCAACCTTACTCCAAAGGATATTTTACTGATCAGCAGTATGCGCGAATTTGATGAAAGAGTTAGCTGTAAATTAAATGGATTTACCGATGCGAATGACTATTATCAGCAGGCATCTAGTAAGCACTTCTTAAAGTTTATAAAAGTGCCAACGGTGATATTGCATGCCGAAGATGACCCTTTTATGTCCCCCGCCATTATTCCACATGAAAACGAGCTGTCGGATCAGTTGGAGCTACGCATTTCTAAATATGGTGGTCATGTCGGTTTTGTTACCGAGCCTGATAAAAGCGGCAACAGCTATTTCTTAGAAAATTCGATTCTAAGCTTTTTTGATAGCTTTATTGAAAAAGCTGTGATCGTCTAATTATCCTTACAATCTTGCTCTTAAATAGCTGAAACTTATAAAGGTTTTTGCTATTCTGGTTCGACCAGAAAAAATATTATAACAAGATGCAAGCAATATTCGACAGTATGAAGTCCGCCTATAAACAGGCGTCATTCCCAAACTTATCAGACCGTAAAGCAAGGCTAACGCAGCTCAAAAAACTCATTCTGGAAAATGAAACTTCCATTATTCGAGCGATTAATGAGGATTTTAGTGGGCGAGCGGAGTTTGAAACTCAGCTTGCTGAAATTTACCCTTCGGTTAAAGCGATTAAGCATGCTCAGAAAAAACTATCGACTTGGATGATGCCTGACAAAAGGCGCATGAGTATTTGGTTTCAACCTGCGAAAGCTAAGGTTATTTATCAACCGCTCGGTGTGGTTGGGATCATTGTGCCCTGGAATTATCCTTTGTATATGGCGATCGGGCCTTTGGTGTGTGCTTTATCAGCGGGCAACCGTGTGATGCTTAAAATGTCGGAATTCACGCCTAAATTTAGTCAGCTGTTTGCCGATCTGATTGGTAAGTATTTTTCATCAGAAGTGATATCGGTGGTGAATGGTGGTCCTGAAATCGGCGCTGAATTCTCCAAATTGCCGTTTGATCATATCTTGTTTACGGGCTCAAATCGGGTGGGCAAGATGGTGATGAAAGCGGCTAGTGATAATTTAACATCTGTTACACTCGAGTTAGGCGGCAAGTCGCCGACCATTATCGATGAAAACTATTCCATAACAGATGCTGCACAAAAAATCATGTTTGGTAAATTGCTCAATTCAGGGCAAACCTGTTTAGCCCCCGACTATGTATTTTTACCTAAAGGAAAAGAGCGAGAGTTTGCGGATTCTTGCAAAAAAGCGGCTCGAAAGTTTTATCCAAAATGGAATGATGAGCATTATAGTGCCATTAATTCTCCTAAGCAGTTTGAGCGACAACAGGTCTTGATCCAAGATGCGATTGATCATGGTGGCGAGTTTATTTATTTGAATAATGATCAAGTAGAAAAAACTGATGGCAGAAAAATGTCCCCCGCTTTGATTATTCAAACTATTGATAAAATGTTGGTGAGAAAAGAAGAAATCTTCGGGCCAATTTTGCCCGTGGTAACCTATGAATCTTTAGATGAAGTTATTGGCTACGTTAATGATAATCCACGGCCACTAGCGCTTTATTTCTTTAGTCGTAAGCGCTCCAATATCGATAGGGTTTTAACCGAAACCGTATCCGGCGGCGTGACTATCAACGACGTGATTTTGCACGTTAGCCAAGAAAGTTTGCCCTTTGGTGGTGTAGGAAACTCGGGCATGGGGCATTATCACGGTCATGAAGGATTTAAAACTTTCTCCAAAGCTAAGGGTGTCTTTATTCAAAGCAAATTAGCAGGCACGAAATTGATGTATCCGCCTTACAGCAAATTTGCCAAGTTTTTGTATAAGTTGATGCGAGGGCGTTAATGACCCGTCGCCGCCAGTTCCTTAAAGCCGCCACAAAAGGCATTGCTGTTACTAGCCTTATAGCGGTCTCGGGTATTTCTATCTGGCAATTAAGTTTGCAAGATACTCAAGCGTTAGTTGAAGCAGATGATTATGATTATCAGTATTTAAACCAAGATGATCGGTTGTTGTTATTTGCGATCATTCCAGCAGTATTAGGGAAGGCGCTTGGCGAGTTGCACGATGAGTCTTTTGTGCTAAAAATTATGCAGCAGCTTGATCAAGCTATCGACTTTATTTCCGAATCTAGTTATCAAGAATTACGCCAGCTGTTTGATTTACTTAGCTACCAATTGGGTCGAGCTTATTTAGCGGGCGTTTGGCAAAGCTGGAATGCTGCGGATGGCCAGGCACTAATAGCGTTTCTTGAAGATTGGAAAAGCAGCTACTTGGCGCTGCTGCGCTCAGGCTATTTAGGAATGCATCAATTAATTATGGGCACTTTTTATGCCCAGACCGAAAGCTGGCAAAGCATTGGCTACGATGGGCCAGTGAGGCTTAATTTAACGGACGAATTTTACCAACAATTTGAATTATAACTGGTGAATTTATCAATGGAGCCTAAATCAAAAGATTCTCAATCAATCAACGCTACGGAATTCGAACAAGCGGTTATAGAAACCGACATTGCCATAATTGGTAGTGGTGCGGGCGGTGGTGTCAGCGCTGAAATTTTTGCCAATGCAGGTTTTAGGGTATTACTGATTGAGGAAGGACCCTATTTGACGGGGCGCGATTTCAAGATGAAGGAAAGCGAAGCCTATCCGATGCTTTATCAAGAATCGGCCGCTAGAAAAACGAAAGACAAAGCCATTAATATTCTGCAAGGTCGCAGTGTGGGTGGTTCAACCACGGTCAATTGGACTACCTGTTTTAGAACGCCCGAGAAAACTTTAGCCCATTGGCAAGCCGAGCACGGCTTAGACCAAGTCAGCCAGGCACAAATGAAACCATGGTTCAAAACCATGGAAGATCGCTTAAATATAGAACCTTGGGCCATTCCTGCCAATCAAAATAATGACATCTTGCGTCAAGGCGCAGCAAAACTTGGCTGGAGTCATCATGTCATCGCAAGGAATGTTAAAGGCTGCGTTAACTTGGGTTACTGCGGTATGGGTTGTCCCTTAAACGCCAAGCAGTCCATGTTGGTTAGCACCATTCCGAGCGCCAAGCGAAAAGGCGCTACTGTGTTGTATCAGGCTAAAGTGGAAAAGCTGAATATCGTCAATGAGCAGGTGGTTGGCTGCTTGGTTTCTCCAGTGGGGGTGAATTCAAAAAAGATTTCTGGCAAAACCATTCAAGTTAAAGCAAAACATACCATTTTAAGTGCAGGCGCGATTGGTTCGGCTGCGATCTTGCTGCGCTCGAAAGCTCCTGATCCCTACCAGCGTGTTGGCAAAAGAACTTTTTTGCACCCGGTGGTTGTTTCGGCTGCGAAGATGGAGCACAAAGTTAATGGTTTTGCTGGTGCGCCTCAATCGATTTATTCGGATGAGTTTTTATGGCCCGAAGATGGCTCTATGGGCTTTAAAATCGAAGCCGCGCCATTGCATCCATCATTAGTTGCAACGGCTTTAGCTCAATTTGGTAATGAACATTTTGCAATTTTTAGAGACTTTCCTTATGTGCAAGGTTCATTAGCGTTATTACGCGATGGATTTTCCGAACAAAGCCAAGGTGGAACAGTATTTTTGGATAAGTTTAATTATCCGAAATTGGACTATCCGTTAAATGATTATTTTTGGTCAGCAGCGCGTAAAGCCATATTGGCCATGAGTGAATTGCAGTTTGCTGCGGGGGCAACTAAAGTCATTCCTGCGCACTTAGATGCTAAACCGCAAAACTCCTGGTTGGATGCAAAAAAAGCCATTAACCGTTTGGATATGGCGGTACTTAAAACCCTTGTCTTCAGCGCCCACGTTATGGGTGGTAATGCGATGGGGGTCGATGAAAAGACTTCCGTGGTTGATCAAGCCGGCAAATATCGTTATTTAGATGGTTTACATATTTTCGACGGTTCGATTTTCCCCACCAGTATTGGTGCCAATCCGCAATTATCGATTTATGGGCTGGTGGCGAAACTGGCGACTAAAGCTGCTTCCGAATTAAAAGCCAAGTTATAGAAATGGTATAAACCCTTAGTTTTCAGTAAGATAGTGCTAATACATGATTATTCGATGACGAGCAATCCTTATGAGTAAAACCGTTTTGTATCCTGGGACTTTCGATCCCATTACCAATGGCCATATTGACTTGGTCAATCGTGCTTGCCGTATGTTTGATAAAGTAGTGATTGCGGTGGCTTATAATCCGAGCAAAAAACCGCTGTTTGGCTTGCAAGAACGAGTGGCATTGGTTGAACAAATTTTTGCTGATAATGCGCAAGTGGAAGTGGATGGCTTTAAGGGCTTGTTGGTGGATTTCGCTAAACAAAAAAAGGCCATTGGCGTGTTAAGAGGGATCCGCGCGGTTTCTGATTTTGAGTTTGAGTTCCAGCTGGCCAATATGAATCGTCATTTGGATCCTGAGTTAGAGTCTTTATTTTTAACTCCATCCGAGCATTACTCTTATATTTCTTCATCATTAGTTCGAGAAGTGGCATCGCTAGGCGGTGACATCAGTGCATTTGTTGATCCAGTTGTTGGCGCGGCTTTGGCGCAAAAGTTTGCTGAATAACTCTTAAAACCTCGAACTTTGAAATAAAATCAGGGATAATAGTTGTGTATTCGAGCCCATTGGGGGCCTGAAAACGCAGTTTAGCGAATAGTTAAAGAACCTTAGAGAAGTATGGCACTAAAAATTACCGACGAATGCATTAATTGTGATGTGTGTGAGCCTGAATGTCCGAATGAGGCCATTTATCAGGGCGAAGAAATTTATGAAATTGACCCTAACAAATGTACCGAGTGTGTTGGTCATTACGATGAGCCACAGTGTCAATTGGTGTGTCCTGTGGATTGTATTCCGCTAGATGAAGAGCACGAAGAGTCTAAGGATGAGTTGATTGTAAAGTACGAAAAGTTAACAGGGTTACCTTACGTCGAAGTGTAGATTAATTTTAAAAGCGGCTTAGCCGCTTTTTTTACGATTAAAAATTGTAGTGTTTAAAATGAAGTTGATTGATTGGCTGAAGCAAGAAGAATTTAGTTTGACCTTATCATCAGGTTTTTTCGGCTTTTTTGCTCATACTGGAGTGTTAACGGTTTTAGAAGAAGAAGGATTAAAACCAAGACGAATTATGGGTGCAAGTTCAGGTGCTTTAGCAGGCTCATGTTGGGCCGCTGGAATTGACTCGATTGACTTGCGGAAAATATTATTTGATTTAAAGCGCCAAGACTTTTGGGATCCGGGTTTTGGACTTGGATTACTTAAAGGTCAAAAGTTTCGAGATAAGTTAGCAGAAATTCTGCCCGTAGAAACTTTTGAAGAGTGCCCCATACCACTAGCGTTGTCCGCTTATGATATGCGCAGCAAAAAGGTTATTGCGCTAGATTCTGGTGAGCTAGTGCCTGCGATTTATGCCTCTTGTGCGATCCCGTTTATGTTTCAACCGATTGAGCATCAGGGCTATAAGTTTTTAGATGGGGGCATTAAAGATAGACCAGCTTTAGTGCCTGCAGAAAAAGATGAGCGAATCTTTTTTCACCACATTGCATCCAAGTCATCATGGCGTAAGAAAGAGGACCCTTCCATTCAAATTCCGCAAAGGAATAACTTGGCTTCGTTAGCGATTTACGATTTACCGCGTTCAGGGCCCACTAAATTAGCGGTAGGACAAGAAGCCTATCAACGTGCTTATTTTGCCACCCGCCGTGCTTTAAATATGGAATTGATTGATGGCAATGTTTCTGTGGCGGGTTAGCTTTACTTCTTTACCGGACAAGTGTTAATGCCTAATAATTTATAGGCAGGACAAAATCCGATTAAGCCAGTGACTAACGGTACTACCCCGATCCAGCCCCAAACAGACTGAGGTCCAATAAACACCAAGCTAATCAAAACAGCGCCAATTATCATTCTGATAACTCGATCAAGATTACCTTCATTTTTCATAAAAAAATCCTCATTCATGGAGATAAATTCAGTATAAAACTCGGGTGAAAGGAGTTATTGATCTAGATCAGATTTATAACATTTGAATAGAAATGACTAGTTGGCTAAACGAATTCCATCGTTAGCAATAGTGATTTTTCGCTCTTTATACAGCTGGCCTAAAGTGCGTTTAAAAATAGCCTTACTGACTTTGAAGTAATGATAAATATCTTCAGGTTTGGATTTGTCATTAAGAGGCAAAAAGCCGTTATTGTTTTCCAGAGCTTCTATCAGTTGTTCCGCTAAAGCGTTTTTGGCTTGAATGGCGCCTTTATGCAAAGACAGGCTGATTTTTCCATCATCCCGAACTTGATGAATATAGGCGGTTAATTCAGTGCCAACTTTAAGATGCTTTACCGTTTGATCCTTAAATATCAGTGCCGAATGGCTGTTGTTAATAATGCACAAGTAACCCAAATCCGTTTTACGGCGTACTATGGCTTTTACTTCCTCTCCTTTGGAAAAACGAGCGGTTTGCTTGTCTAAGTGGCGATCCAGTTTAGTAGTGGCAACGATGCGCTGGCTGGCATTATCGATATAAAGATAAAGAAGGTAAAAGCGGCCAGGTTGTAACTCTTTATACTGCTGACCAAAAGGCACCAATAAATCTTTTGGCAAGCCCCAATCAAAGAATGCACCCACACGATTAACTTCTACGCATTGCAGAAAAGCAAATTGCCCAACTTTGGCAAAAGGATCTTCGGTAGTCGCGGTTAAGCGGTCTTCAGAGTCTAAATAAACAAACACTTCTACCCAATCATCAATCAGCATGGACTTTTCCACATAACGATTGGGCAACAACACTGATTCGTCAGCGCTAAAGCCTAAATCCAAGCCGTATTCATTGGCGCTTAATACTTTAAGCCGGTTGTATTGGCCTAATTGGATTGATTGCTGATTGTTTTGCGCCATCTTTATTCCGTTGAC
Organism: Gammaproteobacteria bacterium; assembly: GCA_013372875.1. The sequence continues at coordinate 11,904 of JABXIW010000326.1, forward strand.
TCCATTTCGACAATAATCGGGTGCTTGCCTTGCATAATGATATGACCAATATAACGCTTAGAGCCAGTGGTGGCGAATTCAAATTGATAGCGCTTTAGAAAACGTAATTTGTTTTCAGGATTTCGACCGAAATAAACTTTCCTGAGTGAGACATAGCCATCAAGGTTTTGCACGCCTGACTCTTTGCAAGCATTAATCGCTGCACGGTGTGCTGCTTCACGAATACGCGAGTTATAGAAATAAAACCCTATGGCTAAGGCAACAGCGAGAATGATAAATAGTTGGTCCATAAAAATTTAAAGGCTAGAATCAAAAAAGGCGGCTTGAAGCCGCCTTTTTCAGTCAATCATTTTAGTTGGTCATTCGAGCAACAGTGATTTTTGCGTGTTCAACACCCGCAGCACGCGCTTGGTCAACTGCCGACATTAATGATACGTTTTGCGCATCGTTATGTACGCGAATCAATACTGGCGAGCGTGGATCTTCGGCCAGTTTTGCTTCAATGTTGGCGCCAATACGCTCAGAATCAATAATACGATCATCCATGCTGATTTGGCTTTCGTCATCAATGGTGATGGTAATAACCTTGGGTGGATCTTCGGTCTTTTCTTGATTCGGCGGCGTATTACTTGGACGCTTCAAACCGATACCTTCTTCTTTAATGAAAGAGGTAGTTACGATGAAGAAAATCAACATGATAAATACGATGTCGAGCATCGGCGTCATATCAATATTAGTATCTTCGTCTTCTCTATGTCTTCTTCTCATTTTATTTCCTACCGCTTACGGCCATCGCGCTAAAATAAGCAATCGCCAGAATTCGTTCATCAATACATTGTAGCCGACACATTAAAGGGGATCTAGTGAAAAAAGTCCAGTTTTAAAAGTAAAAACTGGACTGTTGAGATGGGCTATAAGTTTATTGCCAGCGACTGACGGTAGGGCGCTCTAAACCCACTTGTTTCGCTTGGTCAACGGCGGTTAACAGCGCTAAATTTGACGCATCATTATGGATTTTGATGATTAATACAGAGCGTGGGTCATTGGCTAATTTTGCCTGCAAATTGGCGCTAATTGACTCAGAATCAATGATTCGATTATCCATGCTGACCACATCTTCAGCACTAATCGAAAGAACCATCGGCTTGGGGCAGTCTTCGCCACATGGAATTGGGTCGGTTATAGCGCTTGGACGTTTAATTGCTAAGCCTTGCTCCTTGGTAAAGCTGGTGGTGACAATAAAGAAAATCAGCAGGATAAAGACAATATCCAACATGGGCGTCATATCGACGCTTTTCTCACTAGAGTCTTCTCGACGGCGCTTTAAGAATTTACTCAACATACCTTTCTCCTTCTCTGTGAATGTCTCTTCCAGACTAGCAGTTGAAAACTGGTCTGTCCAGAAGGGGGGGGGAGAAAGGAAGTGGCTTGGCAAATTACCTTTGGCAGTTACCACAATAGTAACTAGCTCTTTGGCCAATCACTTTGCGCTTAATGGTGGATTCACATTTGAAGCAGTCTTCGCCATCTCGGCCATAAACATTCAGCTGTTGCGCGAAATAGCCGGGATTACCATCGGTTTGAGTAAAGTCTTTTAGCGTTGTACCGCCCTCGGCAATGGCTTTGGTCAAAACTTGTTTGATGGCATCGACTAACTTGGCTAATCGGACTTTACTGACTTTATTAGCAATTGCGGTTGGTTTGATACCTGATAGGAAAAGTGCTTCAGAAGCATAAATATTGCCTACACCCACCACCACTTGATTGGTCATAATGGCGTTTTTAATGGCGCCTTTGCGTTTGGATAAGGCTTGATGCAAATAGTCAGCATCGAATGCATCGGTTAATGGCTCAGGCCCTAGGTTATCCAATAATTCTAATGACTCATCTTTAGCTTGCCATAAAACTGCACCAAAACGCCGAGGGTCGTTAAAACGTAGTGCTTTGCCATTCGCAAATATGACCTCAAAATGATCGTGTTTTTGTAATGGTTCTTTGCTGGACACAATCCGCATCTTGCCCGACATCCCTAAGTGCATCACTACCGAGCCATGTTTAAAGTGCCACAACAGGTATTTAGCTCGACGTTCTAACCCAGTGCTTTTTAAACCCTCGATAGACTTGGTTTCTAGAGCAATAGGCCAGCGCAAAGTCTTAAAGTGGATATTCACCACTTTAACCTTGGAGTTAAGAATATAAGGCTCTAAACCTTTCTTAGTAGTTTCGACTTCAGGGAGTTCAGGCATAGAGTTCAACTACTTTATACAAGCTAAGGTGTGTCTGGAATCGGAACTAAATTCGGGAACTCGAATACAAGTTTCAATAACATTTCAGTAAATCTAACTAATTCTTCAGCATCATTTTGAGACATCAAATGAACTTCATGATTTGCTTCATTACCTTTTTGTCGAATATGATCCACCCAATGTCTACCGTTTGGTGGAATATAGTTTTTTTCAGCTAAGTAATTAACATAAGAAATAAAGCTTTTACCCTCCGGAGCTCCCAACTCTACGGCAATATTCATCAATATTTTTCTACACAATAGAACTGCGGCAGTGAAACAGTTTTGACTTGATGCTCTTCTTGCTTCCTCGTATAACTTGTTTAAATTAGAGGGAACATGGCTAACATGGTTACCAAACGAGACGCCAGGATATACTCCATCATCGGGGCTTATAAAAGTTGGACCTCCGCAGTTCGTGCAAATATAAATCCCTCCAACCATTGAGCCACTTCCATCTTGACGCATTCCTAATTTGATGCCTTTAGTTGAAGACACTTGATCGCTGCAATAACCGCATCGCCACGAATGATTTTCTAAATCCTGCGGCCTATTCCAGTTCATAATATCCTTATCAAAGAATTTCATTATTCGTTTTCCCAAAGCGTAGAGTTATTGAATATTATAAATATAACACACAACTTTTTTTATTATAAAAAAACCCAGCAAATGCTGGGCTTTTCGATCTACTTTGGAGGCAAGCAGTAATTTAAGGTTTAAACCAATTAATTACTTAATTTTGCCTTCTTTGTACATTACGTGCTTGCGTACAACAGGATCAAACTTTTTGATCTCCATTTTACCAGGCATGTTTTTCTTGTTCTTGTCAGTGGTATAGAAGTGACCTGTACCAGCGCTAGAATTTAAACGAATTTTATCACGCATGATTTAGCTCCTTATACCTTGTGACCAGCTTTACGCACGTCAACTAATACCGAATCGATACCTTTCTTGTCGATGATGCGCATACCTTTCGCAGAAACGCGTAGTTTCACGAAACGGTTCTCAGACTCAACCCAAAAACGGTGAGTGTGTAAATTTGGTAAAAAACGACGCTTAGTGCGGTTTTTTGCGTGTGACAC
>JABXIW010000206.1 GCA_013372875.1 Gammaproteobacteria bacterium
TATTACCCAATTATCAAATTAAGTCGAATCCATATACTGACCCTATCGACATTGTTTAGACCCAGAACGTTATGTGACAGGGCAAAGTTAAACGCCGTAATACTGTTCAACGCACAACAACACGCCCTGCCCAGCCAGAGATAGGAAACAAAAAATGAAACTGTACATTTATGAACATTGCCCCTTTAGCGCCCGCGTCCGTTTTGTTGCAGGCATGCTGAATATTCAGCTCGACGTCATCAACATTGCTTATGACGACGAGAGCACCACCACAAACATCATCGGCACAAAACAAGTTCCTCTTTTGATCAAAGGCGATGGTGAAGCCATGGCGGAAAGCTTAGACATCATCAACTACTTCCTTGAGCTGGCATCTTCCAGCGAGAACAGCCAACCCTCAGCACCGGTTTTAGACTGGCAAAAACAAGCGTTTTTACCGCTACAAAAAGTCGGGTATCCGCGTTGGTCAAACATGACGTTACCGGAATTTGCAACAGAAACCGCTAAACAAGCATGGCGTGCAAAAAAAGAAACCGAAGCGTTAAATTTTGAAGCTTTGATTAACGATACACCTGCGATTGCGAAAGAAGTCGCCGCTTTGATAGAACAAACCAAACCTTTGCTCAACCTAAGTTCAGAAAAGCAAACGTCACTGGTTGATCAAGCCATTATGTTTTCCATTCTACGCGGCTTTTTCAGTGCGCCCGAAGTGCAATGGGATCCAGCCGTACTTCACTGGATGGCAACCGCTCGTAAAGCGACCAACGTGCCAGTACTTATCTGAGGAGCGCAACATGAAACAAAGACCAAATAAGCTGTTTGAACCAGCTCAACTGAAAGCGTTGTCACTACAAAACCGTATTGTCATGGCACCAATGACTCGCGCACGTACCACTCAGCCGGGCAACATCCCGAATGAGATGATGGCAACGTATTATCAACAGCGCGCTTCTGCCGGACTGATCATTTCCGAAGCCACACAAATTTCGGACGATTCTCAAGGCTACTCGTTCACCCCTGGCGTTTACACCGATGCGCAAGTGGCGGGCTGGCAGGGTGTGACCCAAGCGGTCAAATCACAAGGCGCAGCGATGTTTTGTCAGCTATGGCATGTGGGCAGAGTGTCTCACCCAACATTCCAAAATGGTGAACAGCCTATCGCGCCATCTGCGCTCGCTCCGGTAGAGACGCAAGTTTGGATTGCGGATGAACAAGGCAACGGCAATATGGTCGATTGTGTTGAGCCACGCGCCATGACACAAGCGGATATCAACCGAGTTGTCGGTGATTTCGCGAACGCAGCCAAACGCGCCATTGAATCGGGTTTTGATGGTGTAGAAATCCACGGCGGAAATGGGTATCTGATCGACCAGTTCTTAAGAACCAATTCAAACCATCGGACAGACAACTACGGCGGTTCACGAGAAAATCGTATTCGTTTTCTTATCGAAGTGGTGGATGCAGTTATCGCCGCTATTGGTGCGCATCGAGTTGGAGTGAGATTGGCACCATTCATTACGTTTAAAGATATGGACTGCCCAGATATCGTGCCAACGATCTTGGAAGCATCAAAACAACTACAGGATCGCGACATTGCCTACTTGCACTTGTCCGAGGCCGATTGGGCCGATGCACCAACGATTCCTGAGACGTTTCGAATCGAACTTAGAAAGCGCTTTCACAACGCGATCATTGTCGCAGGTCGCTACGATCCTCAACGAGCAAACGAAGTGTTAGAGAAAGGCTACGCGGATCTTGTCGCATTCGGACGACCATTCGTATCAAACCCAGACTTGGTCTCTCGCTTGCAACATCACCATCCGTTGGCAGAACTCGATGGCTCAACGTTGTTTGGCGGAAACGAACGAGGCTACACCGATTACCCTGCTCTGCAACAGGAATGCGCAGAACAGGCCTAACAAAAAAAGCCCCAACCTAGCTGCTACGGTTGGGGCTGTCACCAAACTAAACTTGGTTTTGGCTAGCTTAAGTTGGCTAAGAGTTAAATCACTTCTAACGCACCGCTGCGCCAAGGTTCGATAACCACTTTGATGTGGTCATTGGGAGTCATTAACTGTCTAAACGCATCTTCCACACCATCGATCCCTACTTTGGCAGTGAGCATTTTCTGCCAAGGCAACTTATGTTCGGCAATCGCTTGTAGGCATTGCTCAAACTCGTGCGGTTGGTAGTAGTAAGAGAATCTCAAGTCGAGCTCTTTTACCGTCGCGTACGCGTAGTTAATGATTGCGGGTGTCGTATGGATACCCGAGATGACGATTTGCGCTCGGGCAGGGGCACGGCGCATGAAATCATCAATTAAAGTATGTTTGCCAACACACTCATAAATGACCAAACGTGAATTCATTGCGTACTGTGCCCCGACGGCGATCTCGTCTTCCTTGGTCGGGTTGATCAATCGATTTGCGCCAAACTCGCTGGCAAGTTGCAGCTTATCTTCCTGAAGATCGACCGCAAGAATGTTACTCACGCCGCGTTGTTTGAGCGCTGCGATCACCGCCAGCCCGATAGGACCGCAACCGACAACCAGTGCTGTTTCTTCCATTTCGATTTCACTGCGATTGACCGCGTGCAAACCGACCGCCAGTGGTTCGGTCAATGCCGCCGCCTCAGACGGTATTCCGTCTGGGACAGGTAGCAATAACGCTTCATCAAGCAGGAAGTACTCAGAGTAAGCGCCGTAAGTACCCGGAGTGACACCAACGCCCGCGCCATTTTGACTGAGCAACATCGGCACAGAGGTGACTCGGCTACCAACGGGCAACGTTTGCTGCGTATCGGCACCGTATTCGACAACTTCCGCACAGAACTCATGCCCCAACATCACTTGAGCGTGCTCACCGGCTTCATCAGGCATCAACCCGAGCTGGTGGAATACATCAAATACCTCATCCGCGTGTCGAGTAATGTGAAGGTCGGAGCCACAAATGCCACAAGCTAGACTACGAACCAACACTTGTCCCGCTGCGGGTTTGGGGATTCCGACTTGCTTCAGGCGGACACTACCATTCTGCATTACGATACTGTTCATCTGTTGCATGGGGTTACTCCGCTAGCTCATCGCTGAGGCCAGCAATCGCACCCGGTTTGATGTAGCGCGCGGTGAAGCCTTGTGCTTTCGCTGTTGCAATAACAACTTGCTCAATCCAACCCGCATCCATGATATTGATGAAGTTACCTTCTTCGTCAAAGTTAATGTTTGCACCTTGGATCACCATAAATCCGTCGGCACCGCCTGAGCTTTCAGGGCAGTGGAAGGTATGAATCGAACCGCCCGGCTCATATAAGTAGCTACCAGCGGTTTGGACTTGGTCTGGATACTCGATGTAGTGCCAAGCGCCACTCAGCGTATAGAAATGCACCACACCAGTGTGGTAGTGCTTAGGCAGAGTGATACCTGGTTTGAATTTGGCGCGAACCACCCAAGTCCCGTTTTCTGGATCTAGAAACAACGGGTAAACATCAACACCCGGTAGCGCGTCTTTGATGATCGACTCTTCATTGGTATTAAGAGTTAATAGGAAATCTTGATGCTGAATAACTTCTGGTAATGACATAACTTACATCCTCGCTATTGCTGTAATGTGGTGTGCTCGCCTATCCCATGAGTGGATACTTAAAATTCTCGAAACCGTCAGACGCACTGACGGTGCAGCCGTTGATACAGTTGGCTTTCTCGCTGACCAAAAACGTCACCACGTTGGCGATTTCTTCTGGTTGAGTGAAGGTTTGGCGCATCTGCTCTTTACGGATGTGATTCCACAGTCCAATTTCGTCGTATTGTCTTAACATCGGAGTATCAACACGTCCCGGAGCGACGGCGCAAACACGAATACCCAATGGTGCCAGTTCTAATGCGGCGCATTTGGTCATCATATCGACCGCCGCTTTACTGACGTTGTAGGTAAAAGTCATCTCAGACGCCATTTGTGCATAAACAGACGAAGTATTAAGAATTACGCCCGGTATGCCTTGTGCTTGGAATTGTCGCCCAGCGGCGAGAATGCCGTAGTAGACACCATTTTGGTTGACCTTTGAGATCGGCTCAAAATCGGCAATTGGGTCGTGGTCAAGCAGAGGTTTCGGCGCGCCAATGCCTGCGTTGTTGACCATGATGTCAAGCGAGCCAAACTGTTCGACCGCGCACTTCACCATAGCTTCAACTTGTTGGTAATCGGTGACGTCCGCGACAAAGGTTCCCAACTGCTTTGAGTCAAAACTTGTGTACATTTGCAGTGATTGTTCTGAAATATCGACAGCAAGCACTTTGGCTCCTTGCTCTCTCAGCTTCGCAATGATGGCTTGGCCAATTCCACCAGCCGCCCCAGTCACAATGGCCGTTTTATTGATAAGTTCCATACTGCTTCTCATCCATGCGTTGTTGTTATCAAAATGTAACTTAAATCAACTAACTGATACTCACTTGACCTTTTGCGAAGTAAATTTGATATATTGCGATTTACAACTTATTAACATTTAAGAATCGAGACATGTATATCGTACGAAGTGGCGCTGCCGATAAATTTGATAGTTTGGTTTCCGAACTAGGGCAAAATCCGGTTGAGATTATGGCAGCCGTCGGGCTGTCTGCAGCGCAATTTCGCGACCCCGATACCTATCTCGCTTATCCAAGGTTGGCTGAATTGCTGGAGGAAGCGGCTGCTCGTTGTAAGCAACCGTTGTTTGGTGCGTTACTCGCCGAGCGCCAAAACCTGCAAAGTTTGGGCGATTTGCCGATGTTGGTTTCTCGCGCAGAAACGGTCGGTGATGCCTTGGCGCGGGTGAATGATTTTCTCTATCTGCATTCGTCAGGGGTCACTCTCAACATGACGCCACAAGATGATTGGGTACGGTTGTCGCTCAGTATTGATGTGCACAGCGAACGCGGTATCGCACAGTTGATGCAGTTGAGTGTATCGCATCTGGCGATGTTTATCGCCAGTTTGCTCGATATTGAAGCAAGCCACTTCGCGCTACATTTGACTCAACACGCAACATTGGAAGTAGAGCAAAGCAAGTTTGCCCAACAGAACAAACTGCGTTTTGGTGATAAGTTTGACGGTGTATTGCTCAAAGCCAACCTGCTCAACGCTAAGAATCACCAAGACGAAGACGCACTGGATCGCCACTTTCAACAGCACCTCAAGTATTTGCAAACCCGCTATCCTAACAATCTGAGTGATCAAGCAGCGAATATGATTGGTCGTTTGTTGTCGACCGGAGAATGCAGCGTGGAGCGCGTTGCAAGAGCATTAGACCTGCATCCGAGAATGCTGCAAAGCAAGTTAAAACAACAGGAAACAAGTTATCGACAGTTGTTACAACAAGTACGACAGGATTTTGCCGAACAGCGTTTAAGTGAGAATATTCAGAGTATTACCGATATCGCGTTGCAACTGGGTTATGCAGAAACTGCGGTATTCAGCCGTCACTTTCGCAGTTGGACGGGAAAATCGCCAAGGCAATGGCGGTTAGATAAGCAGAGTTAAACGGGTGAGCAGACCATGTTTTGTTGGCAATTCTTGAGGCTTTTCTCGCTTAAAAAGCCACTCCCCTTTCTTTGCAGAGAATGACTGGTTAAAATGCAGAAAATTGCGCACTAACTGGATTAAACATGGCGAAACTTACCCTTCAAGAACAAATGCTAAAAGCGGGCTTAGTTAACGAGAAAAAACTAAAGAAAGCGAAAAAAGGCTCAAAGAAATCACGCGTTCAAGCACGCGAAGTTAAAGCGGCGGTTGAAGAGAGTAAACGCCAGCAGGTAGAGCGAGACAAACAGCTAAGCCAACAACAAAACGCAGAGCGTCTAAGCAAAGAGATCAAAGCGCAAATCAATCAACTGATTGAGATGAACAAGATCGAGCTAAAAGATGGCGACATCAAATA
>JABXIW010000370.1 GCA_013372875.1 Gammaproteobacteria bacterium
AGAGGAAGCTCACTTATGCGAGGTTCAGTTATTAAAAGGATGTATGCGGGCTTTGCGCTGATCATCATCCTGTTTGCTGTTACAATTGCCATTATGATGGGGGGAATGCACGATATTCACGGTAAATTTGAAACCGTCTCTAAATCATCGTTGCCCCTTGTATCGTTATCTAACCAAACCAGTGTGGAACTGCTTTCTGCCGACAAGTCTTTTAAAGATTTTCTGACCACTGAGAATAAACAGCGCATGGAAGAAATGCGTCAGGAGTTTGCGAGATCTCAACAACGTTTTGAATCCACTTTGGCACAGCTCGAATCAGCAAGCCAGATCTACCCTTCTCTTGCCGAACCTTTTTCTCAACTGAAGACGCTAGAGCAAAGCTACTTTACCGAAGCACTCGAAGCGATGGACAACTATGAAGCAATGTTTTCAGCACAAGAAGAAGTGCAGAAGTCATCGCGCCGCTTTCAAAAACTCAACACTGAACTTTCTGTTGGCCTGAAAGAATACGTTGCAGACCAATCGAGTATTTCAGTGAAAGTTATGGCGAAAAGCTACTTCATCAAACTCAAAGATGCCGAAGTGATCACCTCTGATGCGCTGGCTAGCTCCAATCCTGAGTTTGTTACGCAAGCGGTAACGAAAAACCGTAAAGCAGTAACGCACTTGAACTACGCATTCCGTGGGTTGGTCACTCAACTTCCTGAGCTAGAAAAAGCTTTTGGCGAATCCGTAGAGCAATTCACCCGTGACGTAGGTATGCGTGGCGGTGTGCTAGACCAACACAACAACTACCTCAACGCTCGCGCAGCTCTGTACGACAACATTGCGAACTTAGCTAACAAAGTCGATTCTACGATGGCTATCCTTGAGCAATTCACAACGACAGCAACAGACAAACTAAACGAATCTCTTGATGATGCCGGTGACATTTACTCTGCTGGCGTGACGAAAGCGATTGTGATTGGTGTAGTTGTGGTTTTGTTTGCGGCGGCTATCGGCTATCACATCGCGCAAAGTGTGCGTGAGCCATTAACACGTATTCTCAATGCGCTAGAGAGCCTAACTAAAGGCGATATGACGCAACGTATTGATATTCGCTTTAACAACGAGTTCAGCCGCGTTAGTGGTCATATCAACACGTTAGCGGACAGCTTGCACGACATTCTAGTGAAGCTAAATGAAGCATCAGAAAACTTAGCCTCAACCGCGACAACCAACGAACGAACGTCTTCTCAAGCGCAATCTAAGCTGAATGCACAACGTGAGCAGACCGCCAACGTGGCAACGGCTATGACCGAGATGTCTCACTCGGTTCAAGAAGTTGCGCAAAGCGCTCAAGGCTCTTTGGAAATGGTTCAACGTGTGGAGTCTGCATCCGAAGAAGGCCGAAATGTCATGAGTAGCAACATTTCGACCATCAATCAGCTAGAAACGCGCCTTCACGAGTCTGTGTCTGCCGTTTCTGAACTGCAAAAGATGAGTGGTCAAATTGGCTCAATTTTGGATGTCATCCGCAACATTGCTGAGCAAACCAACTTGTTGGCTCTCAATGCCGCGATTGAAGCAGCACGTGCAGGTGAGCAAGGACGCGGATTTGCCGTGGTAGCCGATGAGGTACGTGTGCTGGCATCAAAAACCACACAATCCACCACAGAAATCGAATCGATGATCAGCAATCTACAATCGAGCTCTCAGTCAGCCAACCAAGTGATTCAAAGCTGCATGAGTGATATGGAAATGTCGGTTGAGCAAGCCTCGAAAGCGAACAGTTCAATGGAAGAGATCCAAGCACTCATTATCGAAATCAGCCAAATGAGTACGCACATTTCTCAAGCGGCAGCAGAGCAAAGCGAAACCTCAGCAGATATAGCGCGCAACATTGAAGACATCAACAATATTGCGGATGAAAGTTACCACGCGATGTCGAGCATCACTCATACGAGTGAATCTCTCACTCAGCTTGCTCATCAGCAAAATGAATTAGTCCATCGCTTTAAATTGTAAATTTTTATGCAATAGTTGATGCAACCAGCTGTATAAGGGCGACTTTTTATGAAGTCGCCCTTGTTTTTTCTCGGCCTTGTCTACATATGGGTAATATGGCCTGCTCATCCCTTGCACTTCTCTTTTCGAGCGGCCACACAAAAAGGAAAATCTATGGCTGTTCATGTTGGTATTATCGACCAAGACCCAGTGAGATTGGTCACTCCTCTATTGGATAATCGCACTTTAAGCACACATATCGTATTCATTGGTGACAAAACACAGGTAGATATGTTTGACCGACTGAGTAGCGTGTTAGAGCAGCGAGAGATTACTTCTGAGTTTTTTGAAATTCCGTCTGCTGTCAATACAACCCTGATTAAACAATCGATTCAAAAGCTCGCGAAAGATCTTCACGACCGTGGAGAAGACGTCAAACTGAACGCAAGCTGTGGCCTTCGTCATCGATTGTTGTCGGTTTACGAGGTTTTCCGTACTTATCGCTGGCCTATCTTCGTAGTTGAACCAAACAGTGACAAACTTTGCTGGCTTTACCCAGATGGCAAAGAAGATACGCAAGTTGAAGACCACATTACTATCTCCGACTACCTAACCATTTTCGGGGCGCGCGGCGAGTTCCACCACGTAGACCTTCCTCCTCTTCTTGATCAAAAACTGTATGAGCTTGGCGAACGCTGGGCGTCAAATGCGCTTGAATTGGGCCCAGGCTTGGCGACACTCAACTACCTTGCGACAACCTGTCGTAAGGAGCAGAAGCTGGATGTAGAGCTGTCTGAGAAGCAACAAGGCTACCG
>JABXIW010000185.1 GCA_013372875.1 Gammaproteobacteria bacterium
CGAAGTAGGGTGGATTTACCACAGCCACTAGGCCCTAAAAGCGTGATGAACTCGCCTTGTTCGATAGCGAATTGAATGTCTTCAAATACCGTATTGTCACCAAAACGTTTGGTAAGGTTTTTTGCGGTTACGTAACTCATTATTCGACTCCTCGGCTGAAACGACTTGCCAACCAAGTCAGTAAGAAAATAAACAGGAAATAGGTCATTACGAGTGCAGATGTGAAGTGGCCGCTGGTTTGACGCATGTTGTACAAGTAGATTTGTAGGGTTTCGTAGCGAGTGCCGACCAAAATATTGGCGAACACGAACTCTCCTAGTAAGAATGAGAAGGAGAGGAACAACGATGCCATTAACCCTTTCTTTAAATTGGGCAAAATGATCAACAAAAAAGCTTTGGTCGTACTTGCGCCAAGCAAGTGCGCTGCGTCCATCAAATCATGTAAATTGATGGCTTCAAAGCTGTTGGAAATGGCGCGATACATAAATGGCAATGCGATGGTGAAGTAAGTGCCCACTAAAATCCAGGGTGTGCCTATGAGGGAAATTTCACTGTCGGCATAGAGTTGAAGAAGGCCCACAGACGAAACCACGGGTGGTACTGCAAATGGCAGCAAAATCAGGATATTCATCAGCTTGTCGAGTTTCGGAAAGTAGTAAAACACCACGAAAATCGCAGGCAGTACGAGAACAACACTCAGTGCTAGTGCTGAAAGGCCAATAAAGAGCGAGCGACCAAACGCCTGTAAGAAGCGAGGATCCGTAAGCAGTTTAATGTACCAGTCAAAAGTGAAACCATCAGGTAGAATCGTTGCGCCCCAGCGAGAAGAAATCGAGTAAATGAACGTCGCTAGAATCGGGATCAGCATGATTCCGACGATGGTGTAAACGACGCTTTTATGGAATCGAGAATTTACGTATTGCATGGTTTACTTCCTGCTTTTCTTAGCTGCGTAACTTTTGGCAATCAGCCACTGGTTAATCACCGTAATAAACGCCAACAGCGCCATTAAGATGACCGAGATGGCGGCCGCTAAGTTTGGCTCTAGGAACAAATCACCAGACACCAAACTGGCAATACGGATCGTAATGACGTTGTAGTTACCAGAAGTGAGCGCATAGACGCTGGCATACGCGCCGATCGCATTGGCGATCAAAATAATGAAAGTGCCAAACAGGGCAGGAGAAAGCACAGGCAAAGCCACTTTCGCCCAATATTGCGCAGTTCTTGCCCCCAACAGTGCAGCCGCCGCTTGCCAATCATCGCTCAGCGCATCAAAAGCGGGATAAAGCAGTAAAACCGCCAGTGGGATTTGGAAGTAGATGTAAATCGCCAGCAAGCCCCATTTGCCGTACAAGTCAAAATCACCGAGCAAACCATATTGTTTGAGCAACAACGTAATCGCGCCGTTTGTGCCTAAGATGATGATGAAGGCAAACGACAGAGGTACGCCTGCAAAGTTGCTGCTCATGTTGGTGAAAGCAATCACGGCGTCTCTTAGCTTACTGTCTACTCGGCGTAAGGAAGAAACCAACAGCGTCGCGATAGCGAGCCCGAAAATGCTCGACCAAACGGACAGCCATAAACTGTTTCCGAATGCTTGCAGCATGAACGCAGAATCGAGTACTTCGATGTAGTTATCAAGAGCGAACTCTCCATCGTAGATAAAGCTGTTAAACAGCACCCAAATCATGGGCGCGAGTTGAAATAGGTAGAAAAAAAGCACAAAGGGAACCAGCCAGCTTGCGGGTTTGATGCGCTTGAGCCAAACGCTCGTTGTTGGTTTCGCCGTGCGGCTCGCGCTTGGTGATAAAACAGAACTGCTCATAGTGCTAACAACGCTTGCGTGTAAGGTTTATTGTGGTCAAGGTTTAACAACTGACAAACCGTGCCACAAATCTCGGTTTGCTTAACGTGACACTCTTGATGTGTGAACTTGTCGCCAATCACAAACATCGGAACTTCACGCTCTTCAGGGAGAATACCGCCGTGAGAAAGATCGTTGTTCATGCCATGGTCGCTGGTGACGATGATCTGATAGCCATCGGCCAACCATTGCTCGATGTAATTGGAGAGAATGATGTCTGCACCGCGTGCTGAGTTGCGGTATTGGCGAGAATCCAATCCGTGCTTGTGACCCATGTCATCAATGTTCATTGGGTGGATCAGCAAAAAATCAGGCTGGTGAGTGCGACGCAAATGTTCCGCGTCTATGAAAAGCGCTTCATCAGGATAATGATCCCAATGATAGAAACAGCCGTGCTGAATATTCATTGTTTCATCGTTCGTAAAACGATCGCGAATCGGCTCAAATGGGGCACGGTTATAGAGCTCGCTCACCCAGTGGTAAGCCGCCGCCGCCGTCACTTTGCCTTGCGACTTTGCCAAACTAAAGATGGAATCATGATTCGACAGACGAACGATATTGTTGTTCACAATGCCGCTTTCTACGGGGCGAAACCCAGTTAAAATGCACTCATACAGTGGGCGCGACATTGAAGGTAGTTCACATTGCACGGGGTAAAGCGTGGCGCGCATTTCTGGTCGTGAATGACCATGTTCTAGTAGACCGTTTAGGTAGCCCATACAATTGCGGGCCACCTGATAGTTCAGTCCATCTAGAACAACAAGGATAACCTTATTGCTCATGATAAATTCTCAATACTTCTTGGAGGGAGGTTACTGCTGGTGAATCAAGACACTTTCTTGCCATTGACGTGGCAGCTTACGTGCTGATTTTTCCCATGCAGAGAAGTCGGTCACTGGGTGAACGTTGCTGTACTGGTCATTTGCAATCAGCTTGTCTTGTACAGATTTTGGCAGAGTAATACTGGTGCGAATCGGACGTGCGTAACCTTCTGCTAGGTTGATTTGGCCTTGGTCACTAAAGATGTACTCACGAGCCAATTTGGCTGCGTTTGGATTTTTCGCGTATTTGTTGATGATGGTTGTGTAACCAGAAATCACGGAACCATCTTGTGGAATCGTGACAGTAAAGCGCTCGCGGTCAATCTTGTCGCGGTAGTTCAGCGCGTTGAAGTCCCACATGATCGCCACTTCAACTTCGCCTTTTTCTAGGTTGGCGATGTTCGGATCGGTAAACGACAAGCGACCTTGTTTCGCCAGTTCAGCAAAGAACTTGATTGCTGGTTTAAGGTTCGATTCGTCACCACCGTTGGCAAAAGCGGCTGCCAAAACCGCGTTGTTCGCTTGCGCCGCAACGCCTACGTCTCCAACCGTCACTTTGTAGTCACCTTTGAGTAAGTCACCCCAAGTTTTTGGTGCGTCTTTGACTAGGTTGTTGTTTGAGATAAAAGAGATAGTGCCGGTGTATGCCAGCGCCCAGTGGCCGTCTTTATCTTTCGCCCAATCGGGAATGTCATTCCAAGTGGTGGGTTTATACGGTTGAGTTACGCCTTTTTTCACGGCAACTCGCGCAAATGCAAAACCGACGTCACCGATATCTGCGGTCGCATTTTTCTTCTCTGCTTCGAATTTCGCGATTTCTTGTGCAGAGCTCATGTCAGTATCTTGATGTTTCAAACCGTAGTTTGATTGCAAATCAGCCCACGTGTCTTTCCAGTTTGCCCAACTGTCTGGCATGCCCACACTGTAAACCGAGCCTTCTTTTTGAGCGGCTTTTACTAGGGATTCTACATTGGCATCCGCTGAAAAAGCAGGCGCCGATAATGTTGCTGTAATTGCGGTGGCTGCAAGCAGTTTGGCAGGCACAGCAGTGGAACGGCTAAGCAAAGTTTTCATTGTCTCTATCCTTCTGGACTAGGTCAGTAAGTTCGCTTTTTATCCTATGGGTGTAATGTGACGGTTTGGTGCAGATAATTTGACAGTTATGATTCACTTCTGTGGCGTTTGTATTTCATTTGATGAAGAAGTGAGCAGTTTGACTTGTCATATTTCTGTTACTTAAGCCTCTTATCTTGTTGAGAAAATATCTATTGGACTAGGTCAGAATGAAAACAACAGGTGCGGGCCAGTTAGGGACGCAGTTAGGAAAAATTAAAACCAGCTTGAGACAGCAAATTCACTCTGGCGTGGTTTCTCAAGGGCAAAAACTGCCTTCAGAAAGAGAGTTAAGTGAGCTGTTTTCTACCACCCGAATCACGATTAAAGATGCGTTAGTCTCGTTGGAAACCGAAGGACTGATTTATCGAGAAGAACGCCGTGGTTGGTACGTGTCTCCTGAGCGAATCTGCTACAACCCGTTGTCGCGTTCTCACTTTCATCAAATGATTCGTGAGCAGCATCGGATTGCAGCCACCCAACTGGTCAGTGTGCGCAGTGAAATGGCGGCAGGGGATTACGCCAAAGCGCTTGATATCGAGCAGATGACGCCAATCCACATCATTGAGCGTTTGCGTTGTATTGATGGACGAGCCGTGCTGTTTGTTGAAAACGTGCTAAAAGCGAGTTTGTTCGATGGTATTTTGGCAGAGAATCTGACTATGTCGCTGACGGGCATTTATCGTGAGAAATATGGCTACGAGACAATGCGTTCTAGATTCGATGTCATTCCAACGTCAGCGCCAGCACATGTGGCGAAAGCATTGAATCTGGCTGAAGGACAACCTGTACTGAAAATTTGTCGCGTGAACTACAAGCAAGATGGCGAGCTAATGGATTGCGAGTTGGAATACTGGCGACCTGACGCGGTGATGATTCGCATAGACAGCGTGGGATAAACAGCAGAATCAAAAAGAGCCCAATTAAGGGCTCTTTGCATTTTATGGCGTTGGATATCTAAAACAGACTTAAACCAAACCTTGCTCCTTCGCCATTTGATTGGCAATGCCCGGCGCTTTCAAAATACTAGGTAGCAAAATGAAAGATACAGGAACTGCGGTAATCACAATGAAGGATTGCAGCGCAGTGATGCCGCCAGAACCCATAGAAATCAGCGCGATAGCCACAACGCCCATCATCAATCCCCAAAACGAGCGAATCACTGCGTTTGGCTCGGCAGAACCTGTCATTACCACACTGATGGTGTAGGTCATCGAGTCACCAGTCGTAACGATGAAGGTGGTGGTCAAAATCAAGAACAGCACCGAAATGATCATTGGAAATGGCAGTTCACCAGTGATTGCAAGCAATACGGCTGGAAGGTTGAAGCCTTCGAAAGCCGAAGAGATCAATCCCGGATTAGCGAGCTCGAATGCTAAACCGCTACCGCCCACGATGCTGAACCAAAAACAGGTGATCAGCGGTGCAGCAATACTGATGGACAAAATCAATTGGCGAATGGTACGGCCACGCGAAATACGCGCGATGAAGATTGCCATCATTGGTCCGTAACCAATAAACCAACCCCAGAAGAACACTGTCCACCAGCTTAACCAGCCAGTGTCACCGCGATAAAGCGCCATCGGGAAGAAGTTATCCACCATGCGGCCTACGCCTTGCACATAGCCATCAATAATAAAGCTTGTTGGGCCAAAGAACAGGATGTAACCGATCAGCAGTACCGACAGGATGATGTTGTAACGGCTCACAAGTTGGATGCCTTTGCTTACGCCACTTAGCGCCGAAAGCGTGTACATCACGATGGCAGCGACAATCACCATGCTTTGGGTGATGAAGTTATCTGGGAAACCAAATAATGAGTTCAGCGCGTAGCTGATTTGCAAACCAAGAAAGCCAATAGGGCCGATAGTACCAGCGGCAACGGCGATGATGCTGCACGCATCCGCCAGGTTACCAATCCAACCATGAATCGCTTTGTCGCCAAAGATTGGGTAAAGCAACGTGCGTGGTTTAAGTGGCAAGCCTTTGTCGTAGTGCAGGTGCATCAAGATGATGGATGAAAGGCAACCGAGAATCGCCCAAGCCAAAAATCCCCAATGCATAAACGACTGAGATAACGCATTGATTGCAGAGGTTTTTGGTGAAGCTTCACCATACAAAGGTGGCGCTGTAACAAAGTGAGCAATTGGCTCGGCAGCAGCCCAAAAAACACCACCACCAGCGAGTAGGGTGCACAGTACAATCGACAGCCATTTAAATGTGTCGATGTCTGGTTTCGCTAAGCCGCCCAAACGTACATACCCTGTACGACCAAACGCGAGAGCCAAACCGATAAGGAAATTGAGAAGAAGCAATACTTGCCAGTAAGCTCCGAAATATTTTGTCGCAAACCCAAAGCCTGCGTTAACCA
>JABXIW010000277.1 GCA_013372875.1 Gammaproteobacteria bacterium
CAAGTACGGCCGCCACGGTTGGTGACAATCGCCGCTGCACGCTTCATGATTGGTTCCCAATCGGGATCAGTCATATCAGTAACCAGCACATCGCCTGGCTTAACCGACGCCATTTCATCAATTGAGCTGATGACTTTTGCAATACCCTTACCAATTCTCTGACCAATAGCACGACCCGTCGCTACGATGTCAGAAGTCGCTTTTAACTGATAACGCTCAATAACATTCTTATCTGTACGACTTTGTACCGTCTCAGGACGCGCCTGAACGATATAAATCTTGCCATCAGCGCCATCTTTAGCCCACTCGATATCCATTGGTCGCTTGTAGTGCTTTTCAATGATAAGGGCTTGTTTAGCCAGCTCTTGAATTTCTGCATTTGAAATACAGAAGTTCATGCGCTCTTTTGGATCGACCTTAACCGTTTCGATACTTTTATCGTGATCGGTTTGGTCGGTGTAAACCATTTTAATCGCTTTACCGCCTAAAGTTTTACGTACAATCGCTTGGCGCCCTTGCTCTAGCGTTGGCTTATGCACATAAAACTCATCAGGATTTACAGCGCCTTGCACAACGGTTTCGCCCAAGCCATAAGCACCTGTAATAAAGACTACGTCATTAAAACCAGACTCAGTGTCCATAGTGAACATAACGCCTGAAGCAGCGATATCAGAGCGAACCATTTTTTGAACGCCAGCAGAAAGTGCCACCAGTGAATGCTCGAAACCTTGGTGTACACGATAAGCAATGGCGCGGTCGTTAAACAAAGACGCAAATACTTCTTTTAACGCCTTCATCACATTATCAATGCCGCGAACGTTCAAGAAAGTTTCTTGCTGACCTGCAAAAGAAGCATCGGGTAAATCTTCTGCTGTTGCAGAAGAGCGAACCGCAACCGCAAACTCTTCATTAGCGTCGGCTTTAAGTCGAACATAAGCCTGACGAATAGCTTGTTCCATTTCTGGTAAAAAAGGCGTATCCATTACCCACTGGCGGATTTTAGCGCCAGATTCCATTAACTTTTCAACGTCATCAACGTCTAAATCTTTTAGCTCGTCGTTAATTTTTTTATTCAAGCCAGATTGTTCTAAGAATGAACGGAAAGCATCGGCGGTAGTAGCAAAACCACCGGGAACGCTAACGCCAACATTGCTTAAATTACTGATCATTTCGCCGAGTGAAGCGTTTTTACCGCCCACACGCTCGACATCGTTCATGCCAAGTTCTTCATACCAAATAACGTATTCGTTGGAATCACGGTTAATAAACTTAGGGGCTTTCGGGCTTTCTTGCGGTGTATTTTCCAAAACTTTTCTCCTATTCAAGTATTTATTCAAATAGTTAGTCCCAGCAATTGAAGTCATGCTTTAAGTTTAGAGGCTATGTCATCGCCAATAAACCGCAAATAAATCAAATGACAACTTGCTGAATCAATCACTAAATGCTTAAATTTACTAACATTTTTGCCGTTAGTGGCGCTATTTTACTGATAATTGAACAAATATGAAACGAACAGTTTTTTTTATTTCTGATCGCACTGGTATTACCGCCGAAATGTTGGGGCATTCTTTGATGTCACAATTTGATGATGATATTGAATTTCAATACCACACCATCCCTTTTGTGGATGATGAGGATAAGGCTCATAATGCGGTAACTCGTATCAATCAAACTGCCTTGCGCGATGCGACTAAACCAATAGTTTTTGAAACCATTGTTCGTCCAGAAATTCGTCAAATCATTCGTAATGCCAACGCCATGTTACTGGATTTTTTCCACACCTATATCGATCCCTTAGAAGAAGAATTAGGCGTGGATAGCTCTTTCCGTGTTGGTAAATCACACTCTACCGACAATTTGCAGGCCTATGATACTCGCATGAGCGCCATTAATTTTGCGCTGAATAATGACGATGGCATGACTACCCAACATTACGACAAAGCAGATATTATTTTGGTCGGCGCTTCGCGCTGCGGTAAAACTCCAACCTCGCTTTATCTAGCCATGCAGTTTGGTATTTTCGCTGCTAACTACCCTTTTACCGATGAAGACATTCCTAACATCAAACTGAATCAGGGCTTAGCACAAAATAAAGATAAGATTTATGGATTAACCATCGATCCCATGCGTTTACATGAAATTCGTAACGAACGCCGCCCAAATTCTAAATATTCATCCATGCCACAATGCATGTTAGAAGTACGCGAAGTCGAAGCGTTGTATCGCCGTGAAAATATTCCTTTTATCAACACCACTTCTCGCTCGGTGGAAGAATTGGCGGTGAAAATCATGGCTAAGACAGAGATAGAGAGAAGGATTTATTAATACTCAATGAAAAGGCAGAAATTTTTAACAGAGTTCTTAGGTGCATTGGGAGCGATAGAAATTCAGTGGAAGAACACTTTTAAAAGCAGCATTTCGGGGATTGTTATTTATGAACATGACGATCCAGAGGAAACTCAAGAGTTTATTTGGCATACAACTGAATCACAAGTACCCGATTACAAAGTGCTAATGTTAGTAGAGATTTTACATAAGCAACAGTTATTAGATATAGATAGAATTAATATCCCTAAGAATAAATTAAGGAAACTATACAGCAAAAAAATTGGAAAATTGGTAACTGAGTTAGAATTTTCTCAAATACTAGAACATTTAAAATCAATTGAAGTAAATATGATTGATGAAGGGAAAGAAACTGATATTTTCTTTATCCATGAATAGAAATATTAAATACTTGCTACAGTACTACTAATTACTAAAGGGATCGGAGACAAATAAAAACGAATGTTATTCTCAAACGACTCCGCTCCCATTCAAGTACCCCACAAATTAAAGAAATAAAAACCCTATGCAAATAGTCGTTCGAAAAGAACAAACAGACGATATTCAAAGCATTTATGAAGTGACTAAGGCTGCTTTTTTAGCAGCTCCGCACAGCAGCCATACGGAGCATTTTATTGTCAATGCGCTGCGAGAAGCTGGTGCTCTATCTGTCTCACTAGTAGCTGAGTATCAATCAAACATTATCGGTCACGTTGCAATATCGCCTGTTAGCATTTCAGATGGCGCTAATGACTGGTATGGCTTAGGACCAATTTCTGTGCATCCTGAACATCAGCAACAAGGCATTGGTAGCAAGCTGATGAAAGCTGCTATTCAAGAGTTAAAAGCCATCAATGCTGGCGGCTGTGTTTTATTGGGCGATCCTAACTACTACCAACGATTTGGCTTTGCACCAAAAGCAGAATTAGTATTAAAAGATGTGCCCGCAGAATACTTTCAAACACTACTACTTCAGAGAGAGCTGCCCCAGGGCTTCGTTACTTATCATGAAGCATTTTTCGCGGAAAGCTAAAAAGTTAAAAGCACTGCCAAAAAGCATCTTATTTCTACAATAAAAAGGCCTCTAACGAGGCCTTTTTATTAATTACAACCAGCATCAACCTTAGGATTGGTATCAGCAAACATCCCATCCGAGTTGTGTGACCAAACCCAAGCGTGCAAAGTCCAAGAACCAATGTCATTGATATAATGCCAATGATCATCATCACCTGGATAACCTTCAGGCGCTACAGCGGGATCACCAGGAACTATGTATTCTGCAGCAACCAACTTCATCTTGCCTTGTTTATTAGGCGCATAAACCAAAGCTTCGGGTTGAGTGTGCTCAAAAGTGCCATCCAACACGGCAAAATTTAGAAAATGCCAGCCCATAAACGGGATGCATAGGCCAATATCAACATAGCCGTCGATAAGTGCTTGATCAAAGTTATGATATTTGGCGGTTGCATCGCGCAACTCACTTAACATTTCATTAACTTCATTGGCTGAAGCAGCGTTGGGGGAGCATAAAGCAGCTGCAACCAGTGTTGCGGTTAACATGGGTTTTAGTTTAGACAAGGGATAATTCATTTCAGACTCCTTCTACAAGTTTATCTATCCTTCTTGCTACCTTAATTAATAGCCCATAAATTTTATCCGACCAAGCCCTTAGCCGCCCTCTTGACCCATGAAAAAGCCAGGAAATATTTATGAAATAACTATGAAATCAATGATAGAATCAAGTAGATAGCAAGGAACTGCAAACATGGATACTAATGAACGGAAGTCAGCAGATGAGATCTGTCACTTTCGTGAATTCACGCTCGATTTATCAAAAGGCTACTTATTTAAAGGTACGCGGCCAATTGACCTGCGGTCACAATCTTTTCAAACCCTACTTTACTTTCTTGAAAATCCGCAAAGATTAATTAGCAAAGATGAATTATCAAAAGCCATTTGGGGTAATGTTAAAGTTAGTGATAGCTCTTTAGCCCATTGCATTATGGATATACGACATGGACTAAATGACGATACGCATCAGTTAATAAAAACGGTTACCAAGCGTGGTTATATTCTCGATTGCGAAGTCAATTGGAAAACTAACCATCAATCATCAAGTTGGCGTAATTTATTAAACAAGTTTAAGAGTTTTTGGCGTTAAATATTGAATCTTAGATGCTTAAATCAAGCTCGCTAAGTTTTTCAATAACTAAGCCCATTCTTTGCCCTACTGGTACTTTATTGTTCGGAAAAACAATGGCTTCGCCATCTTGTTCTGTTAGGTACGAATTTTTACCCGCATCTAACAACAATTCACCTTTATTAAACTGAGTAAAATTAGCGGTATTGGCTGAGTCAAAAGCTAACTCGTCCATTTCAGAATGACGGATCAATTCTTTTTTCACTCGATACAAATTGGCATCCGCAATTTCTGGGAAAGACTCAAACTCGTATTCACCCGTCAACTGCTGAGTTAACGCCTGCTCAAACTGCAAAAAGTCTTCTCGGTTGTTCTGACCAAAGGGTTTAACCTTACCAAGTTCTAGAGTAAAACCATGGGCCTTAAATTGATTCGTACTAAAATAAGAAAAAGTAGTACCTGGCTTGTGATACAACAATATGGTTTCAATTCCAGCATCGATTAAAAAGCGAATTTGCGCCTTAGAATGATTACGTCCTTGCTGATAGGGATAAATCACAAACTTTTGGTGCAATGAAGGCTTGATCGCCGTATGCAGATCATAATGAATACGAACTTGTCCCAAGCCATCTTGCTCAGATTCTTCTTGATTGGTTTGAGTAAAAAATTGAGTAACGTGTTGTTCTAAGGCTTTAGCGCGTTTTGCTTCTGGACCAGCTTCTGGATCATCAAGGTAATCTTTCCAAGCACCATCGAATAATCTGTTCAGGTTAAAGCCAGTAAAGCGCTCTTGAGCCAGCATGGCATGTGGATTACCAATAATAACAAGCAGGTTTACCTTTAAGGTTATTTCTTGACGTAAAATTCGTGAAACAATATCCGATAAAATCTCAATTGGCGCAGTTTCGTTGCCATGAACACCCGCCGAAAGCACAATATTAACGTTTGATGGTTGCTTGGGCTTAATTTCGAGCACGCCAGCATCACGAAAATACACATCGAATTTTTCTAAAGTCAGGCTAAATGGCGCAATCGAGTCAGGCGACTCAGATACAAAATCAATTAAATTGAAATTTTGGCAATATTCAAGCGGGTTCATAACTAATCCTTATTAGTCGATTTTTCTGAATTCCCTTCATCAAATGGCGGTACCAACAACTGTGGATCTAACCGCGACTTAAACCAATTAATGCGCCAATCTAAATGAGGACCAGTTGCCCTACCTGTTGCCCCAATTGTGGCAATCCTGTCGCCTTGTTTTACTTCTTGTCCGTCTTTGACCTCAATCGAATTTAAATGAATAAAAGTCGAGCTGACGCCAAAGCCATGGTCGATAATTAGTGTACCACCAGAATAGAACATATCATCGTGCACCAGTCTCACTATACCATCGGCGGGGGCAACCACTTGAGTTCCAGTCGGTGCCGCCACATCAACGCCATAATGAGGCCTTTTCGGATCGCCATTTAATACCCGCTGGCTACCATAAAAGCCGCTTAAACGACCTTTTGCTGGCCAGATAAAGTCTTGCATAAAAGCACGAATATCTGAGGTTTTAGCACGCGCAGAGCCAACCAAAGCGCCCTCTTTTCGGATCCTCGCCAATACTTCAGGTTTCATCGGATTAACTTTACTTGGTGGTAAGCCATCAACTCGCTCAATATTGTATTGGCGTTTTCGGATCACCAAAGGTTGCACTTCTTTTTGCTCGCCTTGAGTTAAAGTTAACTTAGCATTAGCTTCAAAATCACGGTGAAAGCCAAATACAAAATAGCCATCTTCGGATACTTTCAAATCAGTGCCGTTAAAAGCCACCTTAGTATTAGGCGCAGCTTGACCAATGACCAAACCACCTTGCACAAAGTCACCTTTAAGCGACAAAAGCAAAGGTTGGTTAGCAAAAGACGGGGCACTAAAAGCAAAGTTTATAAAAACAAAACTTACCAAAGCAAAAGTACTAATAACTAATTTTTTCATTATTTGGATTCCAATTTCTTTACCGATTCCACTTTTAGGCGCGGATCTAAATCTTCTTCTGGCAGCTGAACTTGTTCGATTTTATCAAATCGGCTACTAATTTTATCGGCCGAAGTAGTAATTTCTTTCACATCCTTAGTCACATTATCAATATGGCGCGATAAATTGGTCATACGCGTTTTAAAACGACCAAAATCTTTGGATAACATGGCAAGGTGTTCCTGAATGATGTGCACTTGCTTACGCGTGGCTTCATCTTTTAAAACCGCACTGGCGGTGGTCAAAAGCGCCATCATAGTGGTTGGCGAAACCATCCAAACTTTAGATTGCTGGGCATATTCAACCAATCCTGGATGATGAGCATGAATTTCCGCAAAAATCGCTTCAGCAGGAATAAACATCACCGCGCCAGGCGCCGTTTCACGCTCA
This sequence comes from Gammaproteobacteria bacterium, assembly GCA_013372875.1. The sequence goes on from JABXIW010000277.1 coordinate 6,872, forward strand.
ATAATGTATTTCGAAGCAATGTCATTGATGTGTTTTTTAACATCCTTAACGAACTGACTTTGCGCTTGGCGACGTTCAATTTCCGATAAATCATGATCCATCATCTTTTGGAAATTCTCTAACGGGAACTTAGCATCCACGCCTATGGTGCCAGTAGGATCGGGCAAAAACAAAGCACAATCTACTATTTTTTTATTACTAAAGCTGTATTGAAATTGATAGGCATTGGTCGGCATCACGTTTTTAACCAATGACTCGAGTTGCACTTCACCAAAAGCACCCCGCGAGCGTTTATCCGCCAAGATCTCCTGCAAACTCACCACATTACTTGAAAGCTCAGTAATTTTCTTTTGCGCATCGTCAATCAAGGCCAGGCGCTTTAATACGTCTTGGAATGTCTGAGTGGTTTTCTCAAAACCATCAGCCAGACGCTTTTCCACCTGCCCGCTAATTTCTTTTAAGCGCTCATCCGTAGCTTGAGTTAAGCCCGTCATGTTTTTATCAAATGATTCAGCTTGAGTTTTCAAAGAAACCGTCAGCTCCTCGCGAACATCTTTGATGCCGCGTCTAAACTGGCTGTGCAGTAATTCTTGAGATTCTTTTTGGTTATTGGCAATTTGTTCCTTTAAATGACCAATGGTCGTTTGTAGCTGCTCTTTAAATTGAAACAATTCTTTTTGCTGCTTTTCTGTGGCGCTGCCTACTTTGCTACCGAGTTGCTCACTAAACAGCGAAAAACCAGACTGGACTTTATTTTCGAATTGGCCAAAGGACTCGGCTAATTTGGCCTGGTTGCCCGCCAGCTTTTCCACTAGGTTTTCTGAAGCCTTGTATTGCTGCTCACCTAAACGTACAAACTCAAGGTGTTGCTGCTGAGCGATATTGTCTTGCTTAGTATCTATTTGGCCTAATTGCAGTTTAGTATCATCAAACTGCTGCTGGTACTGACTGAAACCTTGGCGACTGCGCCAACTGTTTAAGATCAAAAAGATAAAAATACCCGCCAGCAAAACCAGTAAGATCGCTTCAAATGGATTGGATTGAATAAGTTCTAACAATGTTATTTATAATTTGGTTGTCTCAAATCTAGTGTAACAAAAATATCTATTAATGGCTCTGATTTGTATGGGTTTGAGTGATTGAGTGGAAAGTGTTTGGCTATGCTAGCTTTACGAGTTTAGGAGAGACCAGAAAGCTGCACCGATCAAGTATCAAAAAAGTATGTGCTGAACTTTCAGTGAGTGGTACATCGCGCTATCCATGTGGGCCAGTATCGCTCTGCTCCGCTGTTCAAATTTGCTCCAGGCAAATTTGTTGAATCTATGGGCTTCGGTTCAACCTGCGGGTGATAAATACAAAAAACCCGCCAAAAGGCGGGTCTTTTTGAATATGGCATCCCGTAGGGGAGTCGAACCCCTGTTACCGCCG
>JABXIW010000026.1 GCA_013372875.1 Gammaproteobacteria bacterium
CCATCATTGCTTTCTTGCTGATTAACCCGATTGTGCTTTATGCACTTGGCCCAGTAGTGGCAGGTTGGTTATTAGTTGGCGAATTTATTTTCACCCTCGCCATGGCACTCAAATGCTACCCTTTACAACCGGGTGGTTTAATTGCGTTAGAAGCAGTCATACTAGGACTGACCTCTACCAAAACCATCATGCATGAAATCGAAGCTAACCTAGAAGTTCTATTACTGCTAATCTTTATGGTGGCGGGTATCTTCTTTATGAAGAACTTGCTGTTGTTTGTATTCTCAAGGATCTTATTGGGGATCAAGTCTAAACGCGCCCTATCCTTAATGTTCTTGATGGTGGCGGCTTTCTTATCAGCATTCCTAGACGCTTTAACGGTTACTGCAGTGGTTATTTCTGTCGGTGTTGGCTTTTACGGCATTTACCATAAGGTCGCAGCAGGCATTGACTATATGCAACGCGAAGACATTTCCACCGATGAAGAAGTTTATGAGCAACATCGCGCTGATTTAAGTCAATTCCGTTCCTTCTTGCGCAGCTTAATGATGCACGCTGCTATTGGTACTGCACTTGGTGGCGTTTGTACTTTAGTAGGCGAGCCGCAAAATCTATTAATTGCAAATACCGCTGACTGGTTGTTCTTAGAGTTCTTCTTGCGTATGGCACCGGTTACCATTCCAGTATTCTTTGCTGGCGCAGTCGTTTGTTTCTTATTGGAAACCTTCAAAGTCATGGGTTATGGTCGCGAGCTACCTGATGCTGTGCGCAAAGTGATGGAAGACGACCAAGCCGAACGAGATGCAAAAAGAACCAAAAAAGATAATTGGAATTTAGTGATGCAAGCCTTAGTAGGTGTTTGGCTAATTATTGCTTTGGCATTACACCTAAGTACCGTTGGTTTGATTGGTTTATCGGTAATCGTTTTGGCCAGCGCCTTTACGGGTGTTATTGATGAACACGCCATTGGAAAAAGTTTCGAAGAGGCACTGCCGTTTACCGCTCTTTTAACCGTATTCTTTGTCATTGTCGCAGTAATTTTCGATCAACAATTATTCACTCCAATCATTCAATACATTTTTACCATGGATAGTGACTCTCAAGTAGCGGCATTCTATTTAGCTAACGGAGTTCTCTCGGCCATCAGTGATAACGTTTTCGTAGCTACTGTGTATGTCGGCGAAATCAAACAAGCCGCTATCAATGGCATCATCGACCGCGATACCTTTGATCTATTGTCGGTAGCGATTAATACTGGTACCAATATCCCAAGTGTGGCAACGCCTAACGGTCAAGCAGCATTCTTGTTCTTATTAACCAGCGGCTTAGCACCATTAATTCGCTTATCTTATATGCGCATGGTAGTGATGGCACTGCCTTACACTATCGTCATGACCATCGTAGGCTTAATTGCGGTGATGCACTTCTTAAAACCAGCCACCGCCACCTTATATGAAAAAGGCTTAATCAATCACCACACGATTGAACAGCTAAAAGGTGATGGCGCAACTAAAGGCCATTAGTTTTACTCGTAAGCAAAAAGCAGGCATTAGCCTGCTTTTTTATAATATGAATTCAGGAACTAGAATGAAATTAGTCAGTACAATTATAGCAGCGACCTTGCTTGCTTCATCCAATTTATGCTCTGCCAACGGTTTGTTAGATATAAAAATACCTATTATGGAAAAAGCAACTGAAATTGGTAATAATCTTAATTCGAGGTTTTATAGTCAATCCTCAAACTTTGAGATAAGACTTAATGACTTAGACGATATCGCTAAGTTTTATGATAAATCACTAATCAAATCCAACTGGAAAGATCCTTTTGCGAGCAACTCCATGCTGGACGGCTTAGTGTCCCCAAAAGTTTGGAGTTCCTACAACTTCAGTTTCGACAGTAACAAGCCTACTATTTAGTATGGAAAAATGTGGAAAAACCAACAATTAAAAGCGCTGGCCGCATTGAAAGTTGAGGTTTTAGATTTTGATGAAACATCTAGCATCTATCATGCAAAAGTTACTATGACTCTAACTCCAGAAGTACAATCTGCTAATTTCTTCAAAATTAATGAACTTCTAATGAAGTCACCTCAAAATATATTCATTGTTTCCAAATATCTAAACGGGAATCCCTTAGATATTACCCAAATTCAATTACCAAAAGAAACGAATGATATAAAAAATAAAGTGATTGCAGAATATTTTTCAATTATTGCTGATATTGAAAACGACTACGAAAACTGGGCTAAATAAATCTACTTCCAAATCGCATCAGTTAAAGAAGCTAACTTTTTCTGATGCGCTTCAAGTTCTTGCTCGTTAGCTTTGATAACTCTTAGTGGTAGGCGATCAGAATTAATTCTACGAATTGCAGTTTCGCCCGTTTGACTATTAGCACTACTGGCTTGACGACCAAGAGTTAGACTCGTTTGACCACCCGTCATTCGCAAATAAACGTCGGCCAAAATTTCTGAATCCAGTAAAGCGCCGTGCAACTCACGATGATCATTATTAATATCATAACGCTTACAGAGAGCATCCAAACTGTTACGCTGTCCCGGGTGCATTTGCCTTGCAAGAGTTAAGGTATCCAGCACCGAGCAATAGTCGCTCATAGTGCCTTTTTGAGCGTTTAGCAAACCCAACTCATGATCCAAGAAACCAATATCGAATGGGGCGTTATGGATCACCAGTTCAGCGCCATCGACAAATGCTAAAAAATCATCAACTACGTCTTCGAACAAGGGCTTATCGGCCAAAAACTCATTGGTAATGCCGTGTACTTCAATCGCACCTTCATCAATCTCACGATTTGGCTTCAAGTATTGATGGTAATGATTGCCGGTCAGCTTACGGTTAACCAACTCAACACAACCAATTTCAATAATACGATGACCTTCTGATGGCTCTAAACCCGTGGTTTCAGTATCTAATACAATTTGTCTCATTAAGGGCTTTACTCTTTAATCTTTTGCGTTATTCGCGGCTACTTTTCTTCTAGCTTCCAATAAATCTTGCTCGGCCAGAACTTTATCAACACCTAAGTTGGCTAGCTCATCGGCAATCTCGTTTTCGGCATGGCCGCTGTGACCTTTGACCCAATGCCAATTGACCTGATGACGGCTGACTTCTTCATCTAATGCCTGCCACAAATCTTTATTTTTCACAGGTTTTTTATTGGCGGTTTTCCAGCCTTTTGCTTTCCAGCCTTCCAGCCATGATTGGATACCATTTTTGACATAACTCGAATCGGTGGTCAACTCTACTTGGCACGGCTTTTTCAATGCTTTTAATGCTTCAATCGCCGCCATTAATTCCATTCGATTATTGGTGGTTTCCAACTCGCCGCCATACAGTTTTTTTTCGTGCTCACCATAGCGCAGCAAAGCACCCCAACCGCCCACACCAGGGTTGCCCTTACAGGCGCCATCGGTAAATATTTCGACTTTCTTCACGATTTATAGACTCTAACTTAACGATTGTTTGGTTGAAACGTTGGCAAACTTGCCGCCCATGGCCACGGCCATCTCTTCATCTAATGGCTTGATAGGACTCATGCTGGCAACTTTTTTCTGTGCTTTGATCATATAGGCGATTGGAGCGGAAAGCCATGCTTTCGACATATCGGATTTTTTTTGAAAGTTACTAAAGCCGCGCCACCAAGGACAACCAATAATTTCACACTCTTGTATTTCAAAGCCTAATAAACCAAGCCAGTCTTTGAATCGCCCTAAACCAATATGCTGCGCCGCTAATTGTTTACGCGAATCGCTCAACCCTGCTTTGGCCTTTAAATGCCAAGGATTATTCGGCGCGTATAAGAGTGCATACAAGCTGCCTTGTGGCTCCAGCGTTCTATGAATTTCGCCCAATAATACTGAGCCCGTCTCGGTATAATCAAAACCAAAACTAACGATACTAGCTTGAATCGAGTCTGCTGCAATCGGCAGCGACTCAGGCTCAGCATTGATATGATGTGCTAAACTTGGGCCAACTTTGAGGTGCAGATCAAACACATTGTCAGGCATATTTAAGCATTGGGTTAAACTATCTAGGGTTAACAAATAACCACCGTGATAGTTTTCCAAATGATTTTGCAGCCATTCCTGCCAGATATATCGAATACGGTTACCGGCTGGCAATAATGGCCAACTCAGCTCACTTAACAAAGCCACTTGTGTTTGACTTCCTAATTACAACTTATTATGTTCATGCTAACCCGATGCAGATTTCCAGGCAAGTTTGTTGCACTATGACCATATACCCTATCAGAGCTTTTAGTGATAATTACATCTGGGCGCTCCATGATGCCAACTCGAATAAAGTTGTAGTGGTCGACCCAGGTGACGCGAATCCCGTCATTGAATATGTAGAGCACAATAATCTAGAACTCGATTCAATTCTGATAACTCACTACCATAATGACCATATTGGTGGCGTTGAAACTTTAAAGCAGCAATATAATTGCCAGGTATATGGTTCAAGTTACGATAATTTGAGCTTTTGCGATGGTTTATTAGAAGATAGCCAGTCAATATCATTACTTAATGGCCAACTAAACTTTGACATCTTACACGTACCGGGCCATACCCTTGGGCATATAGCCTATTATGATGCTCAGAATCAAATACTCTTCTGCGGGGACACCTTATTTAAAGCGGGCTGTGGCCGAATGTTTGAAGGTCAGCCGCAACAATTCTATCAATCATTGATGAAGCTAGCCGCCTTGCCCAGCACGACAAAGGTCTACTGCACCCACGAATATACGTTAAGCAACTTACGTTTTGCTCTGCACATTGAACCAAATAATCAAGCCACGCAAACAACTAACAAGGTTTGTACTGAGTTAAGGTCAAAGGATAAAGTGACCTTGCCCTCGTCCATAGCCGAAGAATTGGCAACGAATCCTTTTTTGCGCTGCAATATCCCGTCCGTTCAACAAAGAATTAACCAAATAACTGCTAGAAATGATAAGCAAGACTTTGAAATTTTTGCTAGTATGCGTCGCTTGAAAGACAACTTTTAGCGCTTAATGACCACAAATCAAAGACTTATCGCAGCCACTTTTTTACTGAGCCTAACAACGGGCTGTACTCTTGGTCCATTTCAAGCAAATGCTCCCGAAAAAAACGACCAAGAACTCATAGAGCAAGACGCACCAATTGAAGTAGTAGAAGCCGTCGAAGCTAAAGAACAAGCCCTTGAATCATTAGAAACAACTCATTCTGAGCAAGAACAAATCGCGCAAATAGAGCCTGAATTGGATCTTTGGCAGTACATTCAGTCAAAACAGCAATTAACGCAAATCCAACATCCGCGAATCAAGCAGTTTGAAAATTATTTTCTAAAACACGCTCACCTGTTAAGCAAAAAAACCGATAAAGCCGCGCCCTATCTTTATTACATCATCCAAGAGCTCGAAAAAAGGGATATGCCATTAGAATTGGCTTTCACGCCTATGGTTGAGTCAAACTTTGATCCCTTGGCGCATTCGGTAGTACAAGCTGCTGGGCTATGGCAGTTTATGCCAAGAACTGCCAAGGGATTTGGACTGGAAATCAATGAATGGTATGACGGACGTCGTGATGTAGTAGCCTCAACTGATGCAGCGCTTAACTATTACCAATACCTCAATAAGATGTTTGATGGCGATTGGTTATTAACCGTCGCAGCTTATAATTATGGCGAAGGTAATGTTTTAAAAGCTATCAAACGCAATAAAAAAGCTGGCAAGCCCACTGATTATTGGTCATTAAAATTACCCCAAGAAACCAAGCGCCACATCCCAAAATGGTTAGCTCTGTCTAACGTCTTAATTAATCACCCGCAGTTTAACTTAAAGCTAACGGCCATTAAAAACCAAGCTCAATTCACTAGTATTGAAGTTGAAGCGCCGATTAATCTAGTTCAACTAGCTAAGTTAACAGGGCTAAATAAAGATCAATTTTATCGATTAAACCCAGCATTTAACCGTTTATTTATCCCAGCAGAGCACCAAAAAGCAGACTTACTGATCCCTATGGAGTCTTTGCTAGAATTCGAATCCAAACTGGCAAGCCTTCCAAGCAATATGTTCAACGTTAACTTTAGTTATCAAGTTAAAGCTGGCGATAGCCTTAGTAGAATTGCAAAGGAACATAAGACAAAAATATCAACCATAAAAAAGCTGAATCACTTAAAAACAGATACCATTAAAATTGGGCAGACTTTGAAATTACCTGGCGCGGTAGAAGTGAGCCAAGAAGAAACTGCTTTTTTCTCGAAACTAAGTAACTACCAAAAAAGAAGAAAGTACCAAATATATAAAGTACGTTCTGGCGACAGCTTATGGAAGATCGCAAAGAAGTTTAAAGTTTCCACAAAAAAAATTGCTCGCTGGAATGGCTTATCCACCAGTAAGATTTTAAAAATTGGACAACCTTTAAAAATTTGGCCCTCATCTTAAAATACAAATAAAAAAGAGCACCGAGGTGCTCTTTTTTACGACTAGCTATTATCTGTTAGGACTTCTAGCTTCTAAATAACACCTTTTCTTTCTTAAAGAATTGGGTCACGAAGTAGAGTAAAGCTCCTGCAATTAAGGCAGTTGATAATAACAGAACTGCAATCATGCCGTAATCAACTGTCCCCTTAATTAAGTCCTTCATGGCCAAAGCTACATTAGTTACTGGAATTAATGCAGTTTTCCAGTTCAGCTCCATACCCGGCACAAAAGCAACAATTACAGGCACAAAACCCATCATCATAATCGGCGACATATAAGCCTGAGCTTCTTTCATGTTTTTTGCATAGATTGAGGCACACAGCATAATAGAAGCAAAAATGCTTGTTAGAGGAATCAATAGAATCGCAATTAACAGAATGTCCAAGCTAGAAATATTAGACAAGAAACCAATGGCTTCTAAGTTTAACGCATTGGTGAAAATGTATGCCCAAAACAAGTAACTCAGCAGTGTAAAGGCAACCGATGCGAAACTTGCAGTAAAAATCACTCCAAACTTAGCAAGTACAATTCGACTCTTACTCATCGGAGTTAAGAGAAGTGTTTCAAGGGTTCCACGTTCTTTTTCACCGACACCAACTTCAAGAGTTGGGTACATAGCACCCGCAATAGCCAATAAGATCAAAACGTAAGCTATTAGCGCACCAGCGATTTCACCTGTTTTTTCTCTTTTAGAGGCGTAATTCTTATCAGCAATATCTATTGGTTTATTGAATGCCTTTAAAGATTCATTAGGAATATTAAAAGCATCTCCGAGCTTTTTCCTTTCAACCGTATTATAGTTTTTGAAAACATCATTAACTCTCTTGGTTAAGATATTGCTTAAACTAGAAGCCCCTTTAAAGTGCAAGTTAACAGTCTGCTGAACTTTAGACTGAGACGGAGCAGACGAGCCTTCAGGGATTTCAACAATAAAGTCTACTTCTTTATCTAAAACTAACTTTTTATAATCATCAGAGTCCAATTCCACTTTTAAAAAGTGCTTCTCAGCGGAAAACAGGTCTTTCAGCCCTGGCATTTGCTCTGCATTAACAAAAGCAATCTTAATTTCTTGAACACTTGCTTCCTGCGCTCTATCTCCAGAAAACTTCCCCACAAAGAAAAAAATAATTGGAAAAATAACAGTGGGTAATAAGATGGATAAAATTAAGGTTCTTTTATCTCTTAACAACTCCATCATTTCTTTTTTATAAACTAACCACATCTTATGCCACCTCTTTTTGTTGTTCTACTAGTGATAAGAATGAAGAATATAAATCACCAGATTCCGATAAATCACTAAATTCTTGGGTAGTACCAAAGAACTTAGATTCACCTAAATCAATCAAGCAAACTTGATCACACAATTGCTCGACCTCATGCAAATGGTGGGTGGAAAAAATAACTGACATTTCAGTGCCGCGGTAGGATTCAATAAAATCCAGCACCGTTTTTGCTGAAATGACATCCAAACCAGTGGTCGGCTCGTCAAATACCAACACTTTAGGGTTGTGGATCACTGCTCGAGCTATCGAGGCGCGTTGTGACATACCCGTTGATAAATCGTCTGCTCGCTTACCTGCAAATGAATGCATATCGAGCATAGTGAAAATCTGATCGACTCGCTTTGCTAATTCTTGATTAGACAAACCATGCATTCGGCCAAAATATTCAACATTCTCTTGCACTGTTAAACGATGATAAAGCCCTGTTTTCCCTGACAAAAAGCCAATTTGTTTAGTAGCATATATAGGATCTTTAGCTATATCCTTGCCATCAATTAAGATCTGGCCTGACGTTGGCTGTAATGCCGTAGATAACATTCTCAAAGTAGTCGTTTTACCCGCGCCATTTGGCCCAAGCAAACCTAACACTTTACCTGGTTCCACGTTAAAACTAACATTTTTGACTGCATGGAAAACCCCATCACCATCTCGCGGATCAGTTACCTGTTTTTTTTGCCTAGCTTTTGCTTCTTTTTTATCGTACACAAAAGTTTTAGCAAGGTTTTTAAGCTCTATCATCTTTTTCCCCTTGTTTTAAAATTTGATCTTTGTTCTTAGCTGTTACCAAAGATATGACTTTAGTTGTTATTAACTTTCGAACATCACTTAACTTTGGTTTATTATCATTCGTAAATTCGATTGGCCGGCAAAGTCGCATAGTTTGAATGCCGAATCTTGAAATTAAGATCCCAACACCTATTCCTTGCGCTACTTTAGTTGAAACTGTGGCTGCCACACTTTTACCAAGCAGCTCAACACTGGCATCGGCAATTAATTCGCTCGCTCCAGCAAGCATTAGATTAGTAGCAACTTGCTTAGTTAAACCTAAACGCCCAAAAGCAGTCTGCGGACAGCCATAAATCCTTGAAATATCTTGCAGCATCTTACTTGAGCGCCATGCAACTAAAGCCATATCAGCCGCTGCCAACGGACTTAATGCTACCATCAAAGCCGACTCGGTGGCATGTTTATTAATGGCCTCTAAGGCGAGCCTATCTAATCCCGACAACACTTGATCACTGTATATTTGAATGAGCTCAGCATCATTATGCGATTGCTGCAAGGACTGCTGATACAGCGCCAAAGACTTTGAAATATCGACTTCTTGCTGAAACTCTTGGCTAACATCATCCAACATACTTTTCGCCTTGCCATAAGTTCCATTCGTCTGAAGTACTTTTAAGCTCTCCCGTAGCACTTCTCTCTCCCTAAGCCGTTTTGACTTGATCCGTCCTTTGATAAAAGCCCCTAGACCTGTAAAGACTACCACTCCTACTAATGTCGATACAGCTCCACCTAAGATTGGATTGATAGCAAACATTTCTTGTATAAATTGCCATGCTTCATAAGTTGCGGCAGAGACAATTAACAAAGACAAGGAAGCAGCAAAAATTTTGAGTAACTTCGTTTTCTTTTTAGGTTGCAATAATTTGGAACTGTTAATACCCGCAGGTAATTGCTTGGTATTATCAGATAAAAGTTCATCAAGGTTGTCCAAACCCTGAGTATTGGTTTTGGTCTTAACCTGCTCTGAATCAAACTTTATTGGCTTATCATTCATAAAAACTTATCTCCTACCAACAGCTCAATCAACCTATCCATGCGTTGATGAGGCAACTGTTGGTTGGTAGCTAGTTCAGGAATTGCAAAATTAACAAAATTATATTCTTGTTCTTTCCATTGCTTACGCGTCATCGGCTCCACAGGAATTTTTCCAGGGAAGTTAACAACCTCTTTATTCGACCCCAACTCAATTCCTTTAATACAAGCAATGGTTTTGCCTTGATGTTCTGTAGTAACTGGTTCAGCAACCTGGATTGCACTGAACACTAAATTATTTACACTTACGCCTTGATAGCTTATTTGATTTTCCGCTTCTACCAACATCTGTGATAAAAATGTTTTCATGGCATTATGTTGTTCAGGTGGAACCTGATCGGACTTGGTAGCCGCAATAATAAGTTTGTTAATTTGCGGCTTAAACATCCGCTTTAACCAGTTAGTTTGACCGTAATTAAAACTGGTAACTAACTTAGACAAAGTTTGCTGCAACTCCTTGTAGGCATCATATCCCTGATTTAAGACTTTGAGTACGTCGACCAACAGAACCTGTCGGTCAACTTTTGAAAAATACTCTTTAAAGAAAGGCTGAACCACTTGATCACGATAATAGTTAAATCGCTGGGCTAATATTTGATGCGCCTCACTGCTCTTATCTAGTGAAAAAGTATTTGGAACGGGAAAAAAGTCTAAAACAGGAGCTCCCTCAAGATCGCCTGGAAGTACAAAGCGACCAGGCTGTATAAACTCAATACCCTTTCCACTGGACTTACAAGCCAACAAGAATTCTCTAAATTTTTCCGACAAAGCTTTGATGTTAGCTTTATTTAGATCTGCAGACTCTAAATCATCAAATTCGGATAACCATTGATCTGCCAATTCTGACTGCTGACCTTTACTTAACCATTCGTTAAATAAACGACACCAATTTTCATAATCTAAGTTTAGTAACGGTAGGTCCAAAAGCCACTCACCGGGATAATCGATCAGATCAATATTTAAATGGCTCGTTTTTTGTAGTTTTCTGATCCATTTATTCTTAATCTCGTATTTAACGCTTAGTCTTATTTGGCTAATATTCCGCGTCGAAGCTGGCCATTGCTTATGATCTAATGACTCTAATGATTCAGTATAGGGAAACTCAGGAATATGAAGATCTTTGTAAGGAATTAACTTTACCGCCATAATACGCTTTTCGGCATGGGCAAGCCAAAAAGGCAACTTAGTCGATGCTTTTTGATGCAGCAGTTGATTAACTAAAGAAGTAATAAATGCGGTTTTACCAGCCCCACTGAGACCTGTAACGCATATACGGATATTTTTATCTAGACCACGCTCAACAAGCTCAACAGCTTCTTTGATCTGTTGTTTTACGCCCACAAGCTCCCCAGCTTATTGTTTTAATATTGGAATATTATAGCTTATTGCAAAAAATATGTTTGTTAATAAAAGTAAGGGGATATTTCACTTGATTAAGAACCAGCGCCATATAAATATTGATACTCATCAAAAGTTAGCTTTGCCAACTGTTCCAATAGTTGAGTCTTGGGATCCAATCCATAATAGCTCGCGACGGATTGGTAAATGTAACTTTCTTCATCTAACCGTTGAACTTTCGCTATAAGAGCATTTTTTAAAGTTAAAAACTCTTTTTTCTCAAGAAAAGCGTCGCCGACTTGTTTGCTGCTAATGCATAGGTCGAAAAAAATATTCCATGGCTTGGCAACCCTAGAAATCGATTTTTTATTATTAAAATATTTGTGGCTGTAGCTATGCAATAACTGATTTGCCCAGTATGGCGATCCAATTTGATTGCCATAATAGCACTCACTATCTACCGAGCTGTCTTTTTTCAAATTAGAAAACATGGGCTCTATAGCATAGTCCGCAATATCAACATTGGTAGCATTTAACACCGGCCTCAAGGGCGATTTATTACTTGGACCAAAAGCAAAAATTTTGGTATTCGAATCTGTAAAATACCCTTTGAAGCTCAGTGGTTTTATGACCTCTTCTGCTATGAAGTCCATTTGCTTATCTAGGTCACGAGAATGAAACCAAAGATATAGCCATGTTTTATCAGCGTAATAGTGCTCAAAAGTTAACTGTTTTCGAACAACCCGGCAATTTATGTATCTGCATACATCGACTTCTGCATCTATTACTAGGCTAATACCCCAAACTGATTGCTTACTAGAGATAAACTTAATCAAACTTGAACTATCTTCATCAGCTTGACTAGTTCGCTCAATTTGCTCAGGCTTTACCTCAGCTACTTGTAGATTTGCAGTAGTTTCCAAATATTGACTATGAATCTCTTCAATAGATAACTCAGGCAAAACACTGATAAATTCGTCTAATACTACTAGGCTGTTATTTAAATGAAAATTGCTTAGTAATTTAAGCAACTCTTTATCATTATTACGCTCAATTTGAAGGAGGCTATATAAACTAGATTTAATATTTGCAATTTCACCTGGCGCGAACATTCGTTTACTAGAATTCAAATTGCACTTTATATCATCATCTTGCAGCAAGAACTGAAGTGTTAGTTGCTCCTCTTTTGTACAACTTAATAAAATTGAAAATATCCTAGTCCATAATAACTTCCTATTCTTTTTTTCATCAGAATTAAAGTTATATTGAAATGAAAAATCTACATTTGTATCAGCCGAAAACTTTCCCCATTGACTATAAAGTTTTCCCAATATTTTTTGTTGGTTAACGTTTCCTAGAACTAAAATTTCAAAGCTTTGAGCGTTTTGGAACTCTGACTGATTGTCTTTTAAAAACTTTAAGAGATCATCAAGACCCTCGCGATGAAGAGCAAAAGACAATAATGTTTGTTTGTTTGACGATTCTAACGTTAAATCCAGCCCTTTAGTTATAGAATAACCCTCTATTGCCTGCAAAAAACCTCTACTGAGCTCCTTATTTCGATACGAAATCAATACATCAATATCATTATCTTCACCATTGAGGATTCTAAGGCGAACTGACTCACCGATAAACTCATCAACGATTAACTCTTCCTTAAATGCCAAAGTCTCAAAACTAACAAAACTCAGGAAAAATATAAGGATTAAACGAGGGAAATATAAGGTCATAAAATAAAGGCCTCGAATGAGGCCCTGTATTTAGTCTGTAGACTGGTTAGCTTCTGCGGCCACTTCGGCTTCAAGCGCCTCAGCATCCTTTTTAAGCTGCTCGCGGATGTCTTGCTTTTGTCGAATAAATGCAATCCATGATGTTGCATTTTTACGAGTTTTGTCGATATCCTTAGCTTTGTTTAAAGCCGCAATAGCTGCACTCTCGTTGCCCAAATAAAATTGTGCGGCGCCCATTTGAAGATAAGAGTAACCTCTATCAACAGACTTTAAATTTCCTTTTCTTATTGCTTCTTGGAAATATTTAATCGCTTGCTGATATTTTTCTTCTTCATAATAGTTCAAACCAATTTTATAGGCGAACTCACCAGAATTTGATAAGCCTGAAAGTTGATCATAGGTTTTAATAGCTGCATCTCTTTCTTTAGCAGTATCATAAAATCTAGCTAAAAGTTTAAGATTTTCAAGATTTTTAGGGACTACACCTTTGCTGAATCCCTCTTCTAAAACCTTAGCAGCCACCATAGGGGCACCAGAGTTAGAGTGCATAGAAGCTAAGTTCTTATATTCTTTGGCCGTAGTCCATAAACCTTTTTTATAAGCGAGTTCATAGATAGCAAGCGCATCAGCTTCTTTACCTCTTTGATACTGAATTGAGAATAATTGCTCCCAATACTTTTTGTTATCTGGATAATAATTGATCATTTCAGAAAGAATTGTCGCACTACCAGCCATGTCTTTTAGGTTGTAATGTAACCCAAACAGCATCTTGTATAGTGATTCTTTATCTTTCTTCTTAGTAGTTTTAGTTAATGCAATGTACGCAGGGCAAATTGCACTTCTAAAATTATTATCTTGGTAATAAAGCTGAGCTAGAGCCTTGTAATCCGATACTGGAGGATTGATCACTTGATCGAAATATTGCTGCATCCAACTGATAGCATTCTTGAAGTCTTTTTTACCAAGGTACGCCCATGCAACCTGCTTTTTCATCTGCAAAATAGATTTTACAGGCAGAGCATCTAATTGAACCACTTCTTTTGCATACTGAACCGTTTGATTGAAGTTGTTGTCTTCAAAAGCCAAACGAGCCAAATATTGATTTACAATGGATAAAGCGAACTTATCTGATGAAGAATTTTTGATTTCCATCAAAATAGCTTTAGCCTGAGCTTTTTGACCATCGGCCATTAATTGGTTGGCTGTAGTCATTTTTTTGAAAGTAGCAGGATTCTTAAAACCCGAAACTTTTCTATCAGGGTATTTGCCAGTTTCTTTTGCAAGAACAGAGCAACTACCCGTATATTTTGTGCTTAATGCCTGCGCTCCAGTGAAAGGTATTGTAGCTAGCAGTAAAGCGGCAAATACTTTTGATTTACTCATGTTAATACCTCTTAATTATCAAGCTGGAATTCCATAGTGTAACGCATATTCGTTTGCTTTACTGGCTGCCCATTGTATTGCTTAGGCTTAAATTTCCAGCGGCGAATTGCTCGGCGAGCTTCTTTATCAAATACACGTCGAGGCTTAGATTCAGTAATTTGTATATTTGATGGAGAACCATCAGGCTCAATATCAAAAACAAACTTTACATGACCTGTAATTCCCTTGAGCTGAGCATCTTGTGGATATTGAGCAGGAACTGTACTTAATGGGATAGCATCGCCATCACCAAAACCGGCAAATCCTGTACCTTGCTGTCCTAACGAACCTGCGTATAGACCTTCACCTTCAAACGTCGCATCGAGGTTATCAATTTGAACGTTTACGATGTTAGTAATAACCTTATTTTGCTCTTGCACCTGCTGCTGTGGCGGTGGCGGCTCTTTTGGGGGTGGCGGCTTTTTAGGAACTCGACGCTCTTTACGCTGAACTTCCTTTTCTTCCACGATTTGACCAATATCAATAGAAGTATCGCCACGCTGAGTATTACTGTCACCCGTGCCAATCAGGCTGATCATTAACAAATAGAGACCGACAACGATCCCGCAAGCAATTAATGCACTTATAGCTAATCTGCCCATATTAATTCTCCTGGTCGATTGCGTTACAGACTTGTGCGCCAGTTTTACGCGCCTGATCTAACACGTCTAAAACCACACCAGCACGTGCTTCTTCGTCTGCTTGAATTACGACCGAACCTTCTGGATTTTCTACTCGTAGCGAATCCAGCTTAGCTTTTACTTCAGAAGTTTGCACTTCCGTTTTGTCCATAAAAATCCTGCTTTTATCATCAACTGCGATAAACACATAGGCATTTTCACATGGACTTGCTGTCGTACCTGAGGCCTTATTAACCTCGACGCCAGCCTGCTTAACGAATACCGTAGTTACAATGAAGAAAATCAACATAATAAATACGATATCCAGCATCGGCGTCATGTCGATTTCGACATCTTCTTGTTTCTTTTTAGTATTTATTGCCATTCAATCTATACCTAAAATCTAATGGTGCGGCCTAATGATGTGGAAGGCTATCAGCAAACTGATGCGTCTTCACGAAAGCTGCTTGCTCCAAACGGTTACTGATAAACAAACCTGAAAGAGCTGCTACCATACCTGCCATCGTTGGGATCGTTGCTTGGAAAATACCATCGGCCATCTGTCTGGCACTGCCTGAGCCTTGACCAGTCATACCGTCAAATACGCTAATCATACCGGTAACCGTTCCTAACAAACCTAGTAACGGACATACGGCGATAAGGGTTTTAATAATCAACAAGCCAGCATTTAATGACTCTCTTGCATCAGAAACCCAGTATTCGCGTATTCTATGAGCACTCCAAGACATGGTGTCATCACGAGCATCCCATTCAGCAATTTTCAAACGCGCTTGCTTAGGAAACTCTTTATAAATGAACCACAGCCTTTCGATAATAAAAGTCCACATAAAGAAGAGTACTGCGGCAATTACCCACAGTACCCATCCACCCATATCAATGAATTCAAGTATTGTATAAAACAGTGAACTTAAAAAATTCATTAGATTACCTACTATTTATTTTCTTCGTGCTGAGCCATCAAACCAGTGCTTTGTTCTTCCAAAGTGTGGATGATGTTTTTACTCTTACCAGCAACAACTGCGTGTAGAAGTGTTAATGGAATTGCACAGAATAAGCCCCAAACCGTAGTTACCAAGGCTTTCGAGATACCGCCTGCCATGATTTTCGGGTCACCAGTACCGTGTAGAGTAATCGATTGGAATACATCGATCATACCGGTTACTGTACCTAATAGACCTAATAAAGGACCTACTGCAGCGATAACTTTAATTAAGTTAATACCACGCTCAATCTTAGGCGTTTCTTTTAATACCGCTTCATCAAGTTTCAACTCTAAGTTTTCAGTGTCTTCGTTCTTATTAGCAAGATACACTTTCATGATACGGCCAAGCGGATTGTTCTTTGGCGTAGAGCTTTTCTTTTGCTTGCTGATCGCTGGACCAGTAACAAAATACAAAGTAACAAAGCTATATAACCAAATTAATAAGCCAATCACTAATAAAGCTGCAACCGCCATACCAGCAAAGCCCATATACTCGGTATTTAACAAACGATCTAACAAGCTAGTTTTTAGCTCTTGCAGTCTCAAGATACCGCCTTTAGATGGATCGATATATAAGCTACCATAACCGCCAGCAGGTGCGTTGTTATAGTCACCTAAAGCGTTAAGTACTTGAGTGTTTGGCTGAACTTGCAAATGACTAATTTTGCCATTTCTAAAGTCAAGGTATTCACCACCTTCTAACAAGTTGAAAGCACCAATACGCTTAACGGTTTGAGACTCGGTCAAACCTTCTTTATTCACTACATCAGCAGTAAAAGAAGTGATTTTGCCTTGCTCTGTCATCTCTTGTAATAGCAATACGTAAAAATCACGCAGCTCTGACATGCTTGGCGTTCCAGAGTCATTCAAACCAGCTAATAAAGTATCACGGCCTGGGTACTGAGCACTGATGATTGATGCGCCCATATCACCTTGAATGCTGTTCGCTGCTTGACGTACAACACCAAACAACTCACCCAAGTTACCTTGCTTGGCACGTAACTCAGTTTCTAATTCAGTTAAACGAAGCTCATTCGCTTGGAATTGTGCTTGCAAGTTGTTTGCAGTGGCTTCAGCGGCTGCTAACTTCGCACGTGCATCACGTAATTTACGCTCTTGAGTTGCTTTATTAGCACGGAAATCTGCTTCACGCTGAGCGTTTACTTGCTGTTGTAATTGCTCTTGGTTACGTACTTCACGTAATAAGTCATCAAGAGTCGTAGCCGCTTTAACAGAAACGTTTGCTGTTAAGCCAACGATAGCAGCCAAAGATAAAGTTATTATTTTTTTCATTGCGCTGCCTCCGCTACCGCTACAGGAATCTTAAACATTTCATATGGAGTAATGCCTTCAATCATTTTGATAGCTTCATCTACTTCCTCAATATATTCTTCTGGTAAATCAACCCACTGTTTGTCGGCTTTGTTCCAGTAGCGACCGCTTTTGCGATCTTGAGTTAGGTAGATATATGCTGTGCGGCCAACGCGTAAGAAATCAACTTCAAGCGCTTGACCATCACGGTCAATTGAGCCTGTATCGGTTGACATTACGTTACCGTAGCCCATTTCGATTTGGTAAGCTTCAAGGATTTTACGATACTTTTCAGAAACCGATACGTCCGCATTGTCCATCATAGTATTCAGGGCAGTGATACGTTGAGTTCTTTTATCTAAGTCGAACGGGATATCAAGCGCTACGAACTGCTCTAATGTTTTGATCATCTCATCCATTAAAGGAAGTACGCCTTTTTCGGTCTCATCGATTGATTCCATTTCAGAAGCCATGTTAGTAATTGACTTCTCTTGGCTCGATACTTGACGTCTCAATTGAGTATTAAACGTCTCTAAGCTATCAACTCGACTTAATGTATTACGATATTCAAAAGCAGCGTCCGCAGCTTGCTCTGCCAATCTGTCAATCGTAGTTTGCGAGCTCGCAGCAGCTTTATCGATACGTTTTTCAACGGTCACCGAAGACTCGAATGGCCCAGCAATCGCTGTTCCTCCTAAGATAGCGCCGGTGATAACGGCCAACGCTGTTTTTTTCAATGTTAATGTTTTTTTCATATACATACCCAAATTTCAACTTAGAAATCTATTGTTATCAACCGTATAAACGGTTGCTTTATAAAAAAGGGTTAAAAAAGTTCCTTTTCTATAAAATTCTTTAAAAATGACCTGCTTTTGGCCACTCTGAGAAAACAAAGAGACCAACTATAAAGTCAAAGCATATATGGGTCAACAAACTAATGGGGCTTTATGGCGATTATTTCGACCAAGCCCAATTAAATTTGTACATCTAATTGTTTTGACTCGGCAAACCCCAAAAAGTGCCTATTTATTAAACAATTAGAAGTTTATACTGCCACTGACTTTAATATATTTAGGGCTATCAAAACTAAATGGCTTTAAGCCACTTTGGTCTAAGCCCATCTGCCCAGCTTGAGTTTGACTCACGCCCAGCAAATTCATTAGATCAATTCGAATCACAACTCCGACTTGATCCCAGTTAGACTGATATTGCACTCCAATATCCAAGGTAGTTGCATCAAGCTGGCTAAAATCATTCAACCGAGTGCTATTTAATTTACTCACATGATCCACTTGGTGCTCCAAATTGGCATCGAGTGACCAGCGCTCATTAAGTTGGTATTGACCTTCTAATGCTAAACGTTCTGATTTCAAGCTATTAGCATCGCTAAGCATGCTCAGATTCTGCTGATTCAAACCAAAACTGGTTAATTCAGACTGACCTTGTGCTGCACTGGCGCTTAACACTAAGGAGTCGGTCATTTGACGCGATACTTTTATCTGAATAGCAGAAATGTCATCTAAAAACCCTGCTTGCGTGATGTCTTGATTAAAAGGTGAAAAGTTAACGGTTTCGAGTTTATTGTTGGCATCAAAATCGAACAAATAATTAAGCTGATGCTGTGATGCTGCGCCAGATAGACCATTGTTTATTACCGCATCGAAATCTGAATCGCTTTTTAAATAGGCAATGCTCACCGCCCAACTTTCGTTTAATTTTTGCTCAAAGCCTAGGTTAAGGGCCTCTTCTTGCAATCCTGGGAACTGAGTAGCAACATCATCGAAGCTAATGGAAATCGGTACTTTGCGATTGCCATAATTGACATAAAAACGTGAGGTTTGATCAGGCGAGACTAAACTGGTACCTAACTCCCAATCATAATTTGGCTGACCTACAGGGTTAAATTGGGAATTAAAATCGAATTGATGATCGGTCGAAACCAATCGATTTAGATCAAAAGATACTGACCATTGCCCCGTAGAATCTGATAATAAACCATTGTTGGTTAAATTTGCATTGGCTAAACTCGCGCCGACTTCGCGTTCAATAAAGACCATCGGCGAGTCTTGAGACAAAGCAGACTGAGATAACTGTTCGAACTGATCAAACAAGCCGAGTTCTGCTGCAGGCTTTTGCTCTTGCGCCATGACTGCGCTAGAAACCCATAGCAAACTGGATAAAATGGCGATTTTTTTCTTCATTGAACCTTGTCTTATCAACTCTTAATTAAGTGTTAATCCTATTAATTTCTTATCAGTTTTGCTGCTAACTAGAGTGAAAGTCATAAATCTATATCTATGAACTCCCCTCTAAGCCTCGCCAAATAAGGCATTGCAAACAGCTGATTAAGCCTGCAATTAAATTTTGGCGAGTATTCCAGTATAGGTAAATAGTATAGCCCTTTCAACTTGATCTCTCTGATTTTTATCAAGAAACACAACTATTTACATTTGATTGACAATAATAATGACCATTGGTCGAAGAAGAAGTTACAACTTGAGTATTTTTTACTCACTTAACTCAGATTTCTAGGTGTTCTTTAAGAAACTTGTTATGATAAGCCATTGAGTCTTAAAGCAAAAATAACAATGAGTTTTGTATCTGAGTCCAATTTCTCAATTACAAAAGTGCTTCTGATTGCTGGGTTAATCGTTTTAACTGGTTGCGAGCAGTCTGTGACTCCTGCCCAAAAGAAAACATCCGACCTGCTGATTTATTGCGCCGAAGGCAGTCCGGTGACTTTAAATCCGCAAACCAGCACCTCTGGCACTACCGTTGATGCTGCCAGTGCCACCATTTTTAATCAGCTGATCGACTATATTCCTGGCACTACCGAACTCAGACCCAGTCTAGCAACAAACTGGCAAATCAGTGACGACGGCACAAGGTACCAATTCGAGCTCAGGCAAGGGGTGAAATTCCATTCAAATCAATACTTTAGCCCAAGTCGCGAACTCAACGCTGATGATGTAATTTTTAGTATCAACCGACAACGTCAGTCAAACCATCCGCTACACGCCTTGTATGGTGCAAATTACCCATACTTTAAAGGCCAAGGGCTTGGCAGCTTAATCAAAAACATCAAAAAAATTGATGATTATCAAATAGAAATTGAATTAACTCGATCAGAAAGCCCGTTTTTATCAATTCTGGCGACGCCATTTATTCCGATTCAATCGCAAGAATACGCCGAATTTCTTATCAATAGAGCTCAATTAGAGCTGTTTGATAAGTTCCCCATTGGCACAGGGCCATTCCAGTTTGTCGCTTATGAGACCGATTCTTATATCCGATTTAAACGGTTTGACGAGCATTTTGCCTTTGTCAGCCCAATACAAAACCTGGTCTATGCGATCACCCCCGATCCCGCCATGCGTTTTGCCCGCTTTTCTGCTGGCGAATGCGACATGATGCGTTACCCATTGCCGGTGCACATGAAACTAGCTCAACAGGACGCAGCTATTGAGTCAATTCAAACCCCAGCCTTAAACGTTGCTTATTGGGCCTTTAATACAGAAAAAGAGCCTTTTAACAACCCTAAAGTACGTCAAGCACTTGGACTTGCGATTAATCGCAAAGCCATTATTCGCTCGGTTTATGACAATCAAGCCACGCTGGCCGAAGGCCCTCTAGGTCCGAATTCATGGGCATACGATCAGGATACGGTTGCCACTCAATACAATCCTGAAAGAGCTAAGCAGCTGCTAACTGAAGCTGGCTACGATAAAGGGTTTGAGCTAGATATTTGGGCCATGCCAGTACAAAGAGCTTACAATCCCAACGCACGCAAAATGGCGGAAATGATCCAACAAGATCTGCTGGAAGTCGGTGTTAAGTCAAACATCGTCAGCTATCAATGGGGCTCTTTTTTGCGCCGCGTTCGACTTGGTCATCATCAAACCGTTTTGCTAGGTTGGAATGCGGACAATGGTGATCCAAACAACTTTTTAACACCACTGCTGAGCTGTTTAGCCAGTAAAAACCGTAGCAACTATGCACGCTGGTGTGATCAAAACTTTGATAGTTTAATTTTACAAGCGCGCCAAGAAACCTCGCTAGATATGCGCAAAGACTACTACATAAAAGCGCAAAAATTATTCGCCGAGGCCAAACCTTGGTTGCCGATTGCTCATACGCCAAACAATATGTTAGTTCAAAATAACATCAAAGGCGTGACTTTATCGCCGCTGGGAACCATGAGCTTTGAAGGGATCTATTTTGCTTCCGATCAGACAAATTCTGAGCAGCCTAAAACCATGATAGATGCCAATGAGAAGGCAGCTGATGAGGGCAATAAGGAAACGTTACAACAACCAAACATCAAGCCGCAAATCAATAAGGAGCAAGGCTAATGCTGCTATCCTTATTGCGTCTGGTGGTTACTGCATTGGTCAGCTTCTTTGGACTCACCATTTTAACTTTTGGCATCAGCCAACAAAATCCAAGTGCTTTGCACGATTATCAGTCAGCCCATTGGTTGGGACAATATTTTGAATACTTAGGCTATATTTTACAAGGCGACTGGGGACGCTCGAATTTATCGGGCAATGATGTATTTAGTGAATTATTTAAGCACCTACCCGCATCCATAGAGTTATTAACCTTCGCTTTGTTGATCGCGATATTTGCAGGCTTATTACTTGGTATTATGGCGGCAAAAAACCGCGGCAGCTGGCTCGACAAAGGCTTAATGAGTGCAACTTTAATTGGTTACTCAATGCCGATTTTTTGGTGGGGTTTATTGCTGGTACTGTTATTCTCGCTTTATCTTGGGATTAGCCCTGTAGCAGGTCGTATCGATTATCAGTATTACATTCAGCCTGTCACGCGTTTTATGCTCATCGATACCCTGATCACCAACCACGAATACGGCAGCGCCGCTTTTTTCAATGCGCTTAATCATTTGGTGTTGCCAGCCATAACATTAAGCTGGGTGCCAATGGCCATAATGGCGCGCATGACTCGCTCATCATTGGTCAATATCTTAAACTTTGAATATATTCGCACCGCCCGCTCCAAAGGTTTGTCGGAAAACCGTATTATTGGGGTCCACGCACTCCGCAATGCCATGCAATCCCTATTGACCATTGGCGGTTTACAGATCAGCATTTTAATGACGGGCCTTATCATCACCGAGTATATTTTCGCTTGGCCTGGAGTTGGTAGCTGGTTATTAAGCTCGGTTGCAAGACAAGATTACCCCAGCATTCAAGGCGGAATTTTAGTGCTGTCATCCATGGTTATATTTTTAAATCTGTTACTAGAAATATTAACCAATTATCTAGATCCAAAAAAACGCAGACCTTTGTCATGAGGAATTTGAAATGAATTATGCCAAAGTGAATAGTCTCTCAATGCGTTTAAGGCACTTTAAGGCCAAGCCCTCTTGGCAAATGTTTAGCAAAAATACTGGCGCCTTGCTCGGCGCAGCGGTGCTAATTATCGCAGTAGTGCTCGCCATTATCGGCCCTTGGATAGCGCCTTTTGATCCAGCGCAACAGTTCAGCAGCCGTAGTTTCCAACCGCCAGTTTGGAATCAAGGCGGCAATTTTACTCACTTTTTAGGCACTGATGATTTAGGCCGTGATTTATTATCACGCCTATTACACGGCGCACGTTTGTCCTTGTTTTTAGCTGCATTTATCGTGGTCATCGCTGCGGGAGTTGGCGTGGTGATTGGAGCCATTGCCGCGTTCTTACCGCCAATAGTGCGTAGTATTTTGATGCGGATAATGGACCTATTGCTATCCTTGCCATCCTTGTTATTGGCAATTGCAGTGGTTGCCATCATTGGGCCTGGATTAAACAATGCGGTCTATGCAGTGATCTTGGTGTTGATTCCACAATTTGTGAAGCTAACCCAAAACAGTATTTCACAAGAATTAAATAAAGATTATTGCACTGCAGCAAAACTCGACGGCGCCAACTCGTTTCGCTTATTAAGCAAGCATGTTGGTCCTAATATAGTGCCAGCCGTGATTGTGCAATTGACCTTTAGTTTTTCCACGGCCCTTTTGGACATTGCCGCTTTAGGCTTCTTAGGTCTTGGTGCACAACCGCCACTGGCCGAATGGGGAACCATGCTTGCCGAGTCGCGCTCCTACATTCAATATGCACCTTGGACCATGGCTTTGCCTGGTCTTGCGATATTTATGACCATTTTATCGATTAATTTAGTAGGCGATGGTTTGCGAGACGCACTCGATCCCCAGTTGAATCAATGAGGTTAATCAATGCCATTACTACAAATTGAAAACCTCAGCGTAAAATTTAAAACCGATCATGGCTTGGTCACCGCGGTGGATAAATTTAAATTCCGCATTAACCCTGGACAAGTGATTGGCGTGATTGGCGAATCGGGCTCAGGTAAAAGTGTGATGGCCTTAGCCATTGCCGATTTATTATCGCCCTCGGCTATCGCCCAAGCCGATTTATTCACTTTGGAAGGCAAAGACTTAAATCGCATGACGGCTTTTGAGCGCAAGCGATTGATAACCGAAAACATTTCGATTATTTTCCAAGACCCTACTTCCAGTCTCAATCCAGCACTAACTATTGGTTATCAGCTGGATGAAACCGTACGTTCACACGGTGGCGGCACACCAAAACAGTGCCGTGAGCGCTCGCTTGAGTTAATGGCATCAGTTGGCATCAAAGACGCCAAGCGGCGCTATAAAGAATACCCTCATCAGTTATCAGGCGGCTTGAACCAAAGGGTTATGATTGCGATGGCGCTTGCTTGTAAGCCTAAGCTGTTGATTGCCGATGAGCCAACCACCTCGCTGGATGTTACGGTGCAATCGCAAATATTGGATCTCTTGATGCAGTTGAATCAAGAATTGGATATGGCCTTAATGCTCATTACTCATGATTTCTCGATCTTGTCTGAAACTAGCGAAAAAGTACACGTGATGTATTCCGGACAAGTAGTTGAATCGGGGCAAACTTACAAGCTACTCACCGAGCCGTACCACCCTTACACCAAGGCCTTACTCGATAGTGTGCCGCACTTTGGGATGCACTATAAAAAAGGTCGCCGCCTCTATAATTTACCAGGCTCAACGCCGCCAATGCGGCACTTGCCTGTAGGTTGCAACCTAGGTCCTCGTTGTCCTTATGCCAGCCGCCAGTGTGTTGAAATGCCGCAGCTGCGTAATCTACATGGCCGTCAAGTGCGTTGCCATTTCCCGTTAATCGAAGAAAAAGTTAAAGGGAGCTCATAATGGCCAATTTATTTAAAGCGGAACTGCTAAGAAAATCCTATAAAGTTTCCAATAATCCATTCAAGCAACGTCAGTTGGAAGTGCTAAAAGGCGTGAGCTTTTCAATTAACCCAGGCCAAACCCTGGCTGTGGTAGGTGAATCAGGTTCTGGCAAATCGACCTTGGCACGCTTATTAGTCGGTGCGGAAAAGCCCGACTCGGGTAAACTTTTATTTAATGGCGAGAATATTTTAGAGGATAAAAAATTTCCTTGGTATAAAGAGGTGCGGATGGTATTTCAAAATCCGCGCACCTCATTTAACCCCAGAGCCACCATCGAGCAAATTCTGGCGGAGCCTTTAATTAATGTTAAAAACTATAACCGAGTGCAGATCCGGCAGAAAGTCCAACAAGCGCTAGAAATGGTTGGGCTACGCTCTGAATATGCCAGCCGCTATCCGCATACCTTTTCTGGAGGCCAACGCCAGCGGATTGCCATTGCACGCGCTTTAATGCTCAACCCCAAGGTAATTATTGCAGACGAACCCGTATCCGCACTTGATGTTTCGGTTCAAGCTCAAATCATCAACTTGCTGCTCGACCTGCAAGAAGAGCTGCAATTAGCTTATGTATTTATTTCCCATGATTTAGGCCTTGTGCAGCACTTTAGTGATAAAGTTTTAGTGATGCATAAAGGAGTTCAAGAAGAGTATGGCCCAGTGAATCGAGTCTTTAGTCAGCCACAATCCCAATACACTCAAAAGTTATTAGCAGCATCGGCAGGCTACAAAAAGTCCATTGCAGCTGGTGGTTAGCGACAAAACCAGCAAACAAACAGCTACAAAAAAGCCCCGCAATGCGAGGCTTTTCTTAATAAAATGCTAATTCAATTACTGAATTTCACTTTTTTCTCTAAGCTCACCCACTAAACTGTTGAAATCATTACGCGAGTTAATATTCGCCAGCAGGGATTTCAACTGCTGCTTTTTGGCAGCATCCAAAAGGCTCGCATCTGGGTAATTAACTTTTCTCAATTCCATCACTGCCACATCGCCAGAAAATAAATTTTCAACTGCAATTATTGGCTTATCCGTTGGTGCAACTTGTTTGAACAACACCGAGGCCAACTCAGGATTTAAACTGGCATCTCTTGAACCAAAGTTATTGCTTTCAATCCAAGTAAGTTCTTTATCAGCCAATAATGTATCAACCGACTCGCCAGCTTCTAACGCAGTCTTAATCGACTCAGCAAACTCTTTAGTTTTACTAGTGATTTTTTCTTGGGTCAAAGCACTCACAATTTGCGCCTCAACTTCGGCCATAGGCTTAATGCCTGCAGCTTGATGATCTTTAACCACAATATAAGCAAGAGACTGCTCGCCCATATTAATTTCGTCTGAAATTTCTTTGGATTGAATGTTACGCTCACTAAAAGCCTGCTCAATTAATGCAGGGTGGCTTAGATCCGCAGGCGCAACATTCGCTGCAAATAAACCTGACTCTTGCAAAGGCAACTCAGCGGTTTTGGCTAAATCTTCAATCGATTCAGTGCTAAATAAAGCATCATCCAACAAGGCTTTTTTATTAAAGAACTCAGTGCCTGCTTTGACTTCAGCAATGCGCTGCTTAATCTCTTCCGATACTTCCGCTAAATCGCGTGACTCACCCGCTTTACGCTCAAGCAATTTAATGATGTGAAAACCAAAGTCGGTTTCTACTAGATCAGATACTTGACCAACTTCAGTTAACTCCAATGCAGCAGCCTCAAACTCAGGAACCCAGCCAGAATTGCCTTCTTCTGCTTGAGTTTCCGGTAAAGCACCACCTTCGGCTGCACTGAATGTATCACTTGAGTGCTCTTTTGCTAACTCAGCAAAATCCGCTCCCTGCTCAAGTTGCGCTAACAATTCTGTAGCCTTAGCTTGAGCATCCGATTGATCATTAGCAATCAAAATATGCGCCACTTGAATATTATCAGGAGACACAAACTCAGCTTTATTGGCATCATCATTATAAAATTCAGCAACCTCTTCATCAGTAATGGTCACCTTAATAGCATCCGCTAGAGAATCTTTTGAAACCAAGATATACTGCAAATTAACCTGCTCAGGCTGCTCATAGCTCAGTTTGTTTTCATCATAGTAGGCTTGTTTTTCTTCATCGGAAACGCTAACGCCATCCGCAAACTTAGCTTTTGGCACTGTTAAAACACGCCCATCGCGAGTTTGTTCTTGAATACGATAAAAGGCTTCGATTTCTTTATCAGTCACAAAACTGGTTTCAGAAATACCTTTGTTGAATTGATCACGAACGATCTGATTTTTAGCAATAGCATATAAACGAGCATCACTGATACCGTTTTGCGCCATAATGGTCTTTGCCGTTGCAGGATCATACTCGCCACCTAATTGGAATTCAGGCATGCTATGAATTTGCTTAACTACTTGCTCTTTAGATGCCGTTAAACCAGCGTTATCAATACTATTGCTGTAAACCCGATCATTGATCAATTGGTTACGAACTTGCTCACGCAATA
Organism: Gammaproteobacteria bacterium; assembly: GCA_013372875.1. The sequence goes on from JABXIW010000026.1 coordinate 26,748, forward strand.
AAGCTTTACTCGCTTCAGTAGGATACTGCTGATCAAAATTTGGATTTGAGCGGCGCTGATTATTAATCACATTGTCAATCTCAGCGGCGGTAATGCTCACGCCATCCACATTTGCAACCTGCTCATTACCTGGCGCAATAATATTTGCACCGAAATAACCCGCAAACACAAAGAAAATGATGATGATCGCCAGCACCACTTTCATCGCTGGACCTTCCATCTTCTGCTGTATTCTTTCTAGCATCATAGCTAAGTACCTACTAAATTTATTCGAATAATAATCGCAAGATAAGCTCTTGCTTAACAATTTCAACTAATCTCACTAGCAGCTTACGAAAAGTGTTAGTACGCGGCAAAATTGGCTGAAATTTTACGGAGTTTACTCTAGTAAATGACTAAAATTAAAGCCAATTTTAACAAAGTAATAACACTTTGCAGTAGCTGATAGAAAAAACGCGCCCTGAGGCGCGTTTAAAGATAATGGCGGAGCGGACGGGACTCGAACCCGCGACCCCCG
>JABXIW010000025.1 GCA_013372875.1 Gammaproteobacteria bacterium
AAGGCAAATAAGACATTCAGTCTCCTTTATTACGATTTCAGCCAACCTTTCTCTGTGGCTTCTTCAATCAACTCTTTCGCTTTGTCCCACAAGGTAACAGAGCCAAATTCAATTCGTTTATTAATGGTAAGCGCCTGTTCACGCGTTACACTATTCTCTTTCCAACTTTGACCATTGTTATGGTAGTTCAAGAGCATGGGAATTAAACGATCAAGCGCTTTTGCATATTTTGCATCATCACTCTGCGCGGCTTCAAACTCTAGCCAAAGCGCTAATAATTCTTGCCCTTGATCTGTTGGTAACATACCAAATAAGCGTTCAGCGGCTTTTATTTCTTTTTCTGCTTGCTCTTTTGTAGCGGCAGTATCATAAACAAACGTGTCGCCTGCGTCGATCTCAACAACGTCATGTATCAATAGCATTTTCATCACTCGACAGATATCGACTGGTGCATTTGCGTGCTCTTCCATTAAGACTGCCATCAATGCGACGTGCCAACTGTGCTCACCACTGTTTTCAAGACGACCTTCGGCACTTTTCACCCGAGTACGACGCAATACGCTTTTGAGCTTATCAAGTTCAATGAGTAATGCTAACTGCTTTTCTAATCGCTCCATATTAGCGCCTTTCTTGCTGCCAATGAGGGTTAGATAATGATGTCAGTACATGATCTTGCCATTCACCATTGATCAAAAGGTAATCTTTTGCGTAACCTTCTTTGCTAAACCCGACAAACTCTAACACAGCTTCACTGCGTTTGTTATGAGGCATATAGCCGGCTTGGATACGATGCATTTTTTGCACGTTAAACATGTAGTCGCATGCCATTTTTAACCCACGACGCATATAGCCGTGACCTTGTGCCTCTTCCGCCAAGGAATAGCCAACGTTACAGCTATAAAATGGAAAACGACTCATACTGCTGAATGAAATCGTTCCTAGCATGCGCCCTGTATCAACATGAATTAGCAAGCAATAGTAGCCAAGCCCCATGCGATGGAGCTCGTTCAACTTAATCAGTTTTTGGAGCCAACCATTAACAGAGAAAAATGCCTCTTCTCGCTTTGGTTCAAATGGCTTCAAATAATCGCGATTAGATTGAAAATACGCCGCGATCATATCGGCATCACCGATTTCAGCGGTTCGTAGAAGCAAGTCGCCGTCCAACTTGTGATCGGCGATTGATGAACTATGATCTTCCATTACAAACGACAACTTCCCTTTTTTGATTACTCGCGTTAATTCTTACGAATCCCATAGTCACGTAACTTATTCGCAATAGACGTGTGCGACACATTCAAACGCTTCGCTAACTTACGGCTTGACGGGAACGACTGGTACAAACGCTCCAACACCTGGGATTCATAATCACGCATGATCTCGTCCAAAGAACCATCAATATTAAGCGTTGCACTGCCCCCGCCAACTGACTGTGGCTGTGGCAAATTAAAATGTTCGGCTTTCAGTAAATGACCATCCATTTCTGTTAGCGCTCGCAACACCATATTATCTAACTGACGCATGTTACCCGGCCATTGGTAGCTGCCCAGATCATCAACCAGACCGTCATCCAGCTCCGGCTTATCGATACCCAGCTGCTGCGCGTGTTTTGTCACGAACAAATCCAGCAAAGGTGCCACATCATTCGAGCGCTTACGCAGTGGAGGAATGCTTAGCGTGAGTACATTGAGGCGATAATACAAATCTTCACGGAACATACCCGCTTCAGAAAGCTCAGCAAGGTTATGTTTTGTCGAAGCAATGATGCGAACGTCTACATGCATTTCATCTTCTGCACCAACACGACGGAAGTTACCATCTTGTAGAAAACGAAGAAGTTTGATTTGCAGATGAGCACTCATCTCACCAATTTCATCAAGAAATACCGTACCGCCATTTGCCTGTTCAAAAATACCTTTGTGGCCTTGTTCGTGATTGAACGAACCTGGCGCATGACCAAACAGCTCGGTTTCTGCAACGTCATCTGGCATGGATGCACAGCTCAACACAAGGAATGGTTTACTCGCACGGCTTGAACGACTATGACAGGCTTTTGCGAGCATTTCTTTGCCAGTACCTGTTTCACCTTCGATTAGTAGCGGTTGATCCAGAACAGAAAGCTTCTTAGCCTGATTAATCAATGCCTTATGGCGGTTTGATATTCCTACGAAGTGCTCAAAACCCAATGGATTATGCAACGGTAGTCTTTCTTCGATTTGCGTGCCGTGCTGGCTTGTTCGAATCGTCATCAAAGTGCTTGCAAGCGTAGAATTCTGCGCTTCGTCTCTGATATAGACAGGCATGAGCTCTAAGATGTAATCCAACCCATCAATGACTAGGTTTTCACGAGTACGAGCGTTCACTCCTTCAGACCAACGAGAGAAACGGACGCTTGGTAATAACGCACCAATCTGAGTGCCGATGACTTCTTGTTTATGCAGGCCGAGTAGCGACAAAGCAGACATGTTCGCCATATCGACAGCACCTTTGAGGTCGATTGCAAAAACCGGGTCCGGCAAATTATCAACCAACGAAAGCAGCTCAGTGTTGTGGCGCTCCATTGGCATAAA
>JABXIW010000204.1 GCA_013372875.1 Gammaproteobacteria bacterium
TCATTATTAATCCTTGTATTTCAGATTTTAAAACATCGATGTTTGGTCTGTTTATAACATACCACCTCTCATTTTAGTTAAAAAACAATCAGCATGTAAATAGTTTCCTATGCGAATTTACCTAATGCTAAAGAAAGACCGTGGAAGAACTGAGAGTTCGCTATGTGGGATTCTTGTATTTTATAAAGATGCACATCCTATTGCTTAAGCTTAAGCTTAAGTCAACTCTGAGTTCGAGCAAACGTTCACGGTTTTTATTCCAAGCAATCCTTGTTGTATCTGGTTTTTAGTCGCTGATAGTCAATGCTTTTCTTATTTGTGAGAATTTACTTACCATAAACAGAACTTTGAGAAGGTTTCACCCTATTGCCGTTTTGCGCTAATCCATGCATAATTTGCCAGCTTTTGTCTGGCGTTTATCAAGACTATTTTTTTGAACGACTAGTCGCAAAAGTAAGGCTTGAAAAGAATATTTATATCAATAAACCGAATGAGATCGGGAATCAGCGAACAGTGGCTAACGCGTAATGCCGCCGGGCGGTAGCGTGAAAACGCACAAGCGAAATTGACAAAAGTTAACAGACATTCACTGCGCGCGTCATTCATAATGTGCTGCGGTCAGTCGACACCCAAGGAACACTTACGTGATTAATAAACGACCATGGCTAGGGGCGTTGAGTGCAATCAGCTTAGGCTTGTGCTCATTTTCGGCCTCAGCAGATTTTTATGCTGGTGCGTTAGTCAGTTACTCTAACGCCGAATTTCTTCATTCCTCTTCTTCAGTAACCGAGGGAAACCCTTTCCTTCTACAAGCGCAAGCTGGTTACTTCTTCAATGACTACCTCGCTTTTGAAGCGCGTTACGGAACTTCTGTACAACGAGACAATGGACTTGCAGTAGACAGCCTAGCGAGTGGCTTTCTTAAGCTGAACATGCCCGTCTCCGAACGTATCGCACTGTACGGACTTGCTGGTTATTCGAGCGTTCAGATCGACCAACAAAATGTAGGCTCAAATAAAGATCAAGGTTTTAGCTTTGGTTTAGGTATGCATTACGCCTTAGACAAGCAGAATGCGATTGTCTTTGAGTTTGTTGATTGTACATCTGAAGAACAGGTTCGCTTGAACGCACTTACTTTTGGCTTTCAACACCGATTTTAATTAAAGACCTAGTGCCTAGTTTTGTGGCTAGGATTTTTAACTCCTGACTTTAAATAGCGAATTATCATGCTCAAAGGATATTTCTCGATAGGTGCTTGCATTCTGGCAAGCCTATTTGCGCCGTTTACTAATGCGCAGACTCCAACCCCAGAACAAATTCAGATGTTTCAGAACTTACCTGCTGACCAGCAACAGGCACTGGCGAGTAAGTATGGTATCTCTATTCCATCCGGTGCTTCTTCTCAGCCAAGCAGTTACCAAAATCCTAAAGTGGTCGAGCCGCGTCCGGTTGCTAGCAGCGCGACTGAAGCAAAAGTAAGCGACGCTGAAAAAGACGAGCAAGGTCTAAAGCGTTTTGGTTTAGATTTGTTTGCAGGTTCACCTACGACGTTTGCACCAATCAGTGATGTGCCTGTTCCGGCTGACTACACGGTAGGAGCTGGTGATGAAATCGTTATTCAACTTTTTGGTAAAGAGAACACGACGCATCGCCTTCGAGTTAATCGCGCTGGTATCATTAATTTCCCCTCTCTTGGACCTGTTCAAGTAGCTGGCATGACATTCTCTGACGTGCGTGATTCTCTAAATCAGCGAGTAAAAGAGCAAATGATCGGGGTTCGCAGTGATATTTCTTTAGGCGAAATGCGTACCATGCAAGTTTTTGTTATGGGTGATGCCTACAAGCCAGGTGCTTACACGGTAAGTGCCCTAACCACGATCTCTCAAGCGATTTACTATAGCGGTGGCTTTAGTGAAAGTGGCGCCCTTCGTAACGTGCAACTTAAGCGCAATGGTCAGGTAATTCGTAAACTTGATATGTACGACCTGTTACTTAAAGGTGATGCGCGTAACGACATCCGCTTATTACCAGGAGACGTGGTCTTCATCGGTGCATTGGGTAACACTATTTCGATTGATGGTGAAGTAAACCGCCCGGCAATCTATGAAATCAAACCAGGTGAAACCTATAAGCAAGCTATTCAAATGGCCGGCGGTTTTACGGCTAACGCTTATAGCGATCAAATCGAAGTGAAGCGTTACGCCGCAAAAGGTGCTCGCGATGCATTAACACTGAACTTTAGTCAGTCACATGACCAACAAATTAAAGTCAAAGATGGTGATGCGGTTAATGTACTTAAGAAAAACGAAGAATTGACTCGTTACGTACAAATTGAAGGTGACGTTCGTCATCCGGGCTTTATTGAGTGGAAGAGCGGTCTGCGTATTGCAGATTTATTCCAATCGGTCGATACCTCATTCAATTCTACCGCAGATGTAAGCTATGCCGTTGTTGTTCGAGAGATTAACCCACAACGTGATATCGAGGTTTATCAAGTTAACCTTGCAAACGCGATTCTTTCGCCGAGCAGCAAAGATAACCTAAAGCTAAATTCACGTGACCGAGTGTTGGTATTTAACCGCTTCAATAACGAAGATTTGGATATATTAGCGGATCAAGAAACCGTTGCCAAAGCGAAAACCTTAGAGCAAGCTCAACTTCAAGCACAACAAGAGCAATTGAAAGAACAAGAAGTCATGAGCTCATCAGTGGCGGTGTCTTCTGCCACTCCACTAGAAAAAGATTCAAAACAATCAAAGATTGTGTTCCGAGGCAAAGAAATCACGAAAGACGATTTTGAAGCATTAAAACAAAATACTCGCCGCACGTTACTTGCTCCTGTGTTGCTGCAGCTCCAACAACAATCTCGTTTAGGTTTGGCTACGCAAATTGCAGAAGTCTTCGGTGAGGTAAAACACCCTGGGCGTTACCCAATTACCCCGCGCATGACGATTTCTACCTTAATTGAGGCTGCTGGTGGTTTAACTTATAACGCATTTACCATCAACGCAGAGTTAGCTCGTACGGTAATTAACAGTAAAGATGAGCGCGCTTCTATTTATATTGAGCGTATTGATTTGCGCCAGGCCATCAAGGGTAGCGCCCCTGACGATGCCATTATTGTTGGCAGAGATCGCTTAAATATACTCGAGAAGCCAGACGTCAAACTACAAAGTACAGTAACACTTCAAGGCGAAGTCCGCTTCCCTGGAACTTATACCGTTCGCCAGGGGGAAACCTTAGGTGATCTATTAGAGCGTGCTGGTGGTTTAACCGAATTTGCACATCCGCAAGGAGCTATCTTCACTCGTGAGGCTTTACGCCTGCAAGAGCAAAAACTATTGAATCAATACGCAGCAGATATGCGCGCCGAAACTGCGAAGAAAACCTTCCGTGCTGATAGTAATATGGGTTCAGTAATCTCAGATCCGGACAAAACACTGAAGTTTGTTGAAGAGGCAAGCCGTAGCAAAGCTCTTGGTCGCATGGTAGTGCAGCTTAATCGCATTCTTAAAGATGAGCGCTCCGCGGATTTTATGCTAGAAGATGGCGATTTCCTATTTGTACCGACCTTCAGAAACACGGTTTCGATCATGGGTGAAGTTCAAGTTCCAATTACATATCTACTTGATAATAAGCTAGATGTGGATGATTACTTGAACAAAGCAGGTGGCGCGAAAAAACAAGCAGACGAAGATCGTATCTTCGTTGTACGTGCAGACGGCTCGGTTTACAAGCCAACGTCAGGTTACTGGTTTGGTAACAACCATGAAGAGCTAAAAGCGGGTGACACCATTGTTGTACCAATTGATACTGACTACCGTGATGCATTGAGTACCTGGACAGCAGCTACTCAGATTCTTTACCAAACAGGTGTAGCGATCAACGCGTTGAAGTAAGGAACGACAATGTCATTCCAATCAGCTTAAAACAAGATTAGAAATACAATAATAGTAAGAGCTTATGTAACGATTGAAGTTACATAAGCTCAGTTTTATGAACATTATTAATCAAAACGGCAAATACTACTCTGAACACCAATAGTGGCATTATTCAGCCGTAGCCCGTCATTCCTGCGAGCCGAAGCGAGACTAGGAATCTTGTCACCGCGCGGTTGTGTTTTGAAAGTCGGAGAATAATCAATCAAATTTCACCAATCTCTGAGTCTAATATAACGAACCTCAGAGCTTAGGATTAAAGACCAATGGAACCACAAAAAGAACCCAATCCAAACTATCTGCCATACCCACCAAATCCCCAACAACCAATTGATGATGAAATCGACTTACGCGAACTGCTTGGTGCATTATGGAAGGGCAAGTGGATCATCATTGCGACCACATTTGTTTTTGCTGTTGGCTCCGTACTTTACGCACTAAGCTTACCAAATATCTACAAATCTGATGCATTGCTTGCTCCAGCAGAAAGCTCTGGTAGCGGAGGTCTTTCAAAAATGGCTGGTCAACTTGGCGGATTAGCAGCACTAGCAGGCGTTAACCTTGGTGCTGGTGAATCTTCTCAAACAGATTTGGCTGTACAAGTGATGAAGTCTCGCCAGTTTGTTGAAGCATTCATCAACAAACACGATTTGCTTGTGCCTTTGATGGCTGCCAAAGGTTGGGATTTAGCAAATAATAAACTCATCTTAGATGAAGAACTCTATAACCCAACAACGGGTAAGTGGTTGCGTGAACCTAATGGCCTGCGCGGTGCAACACCAACCGCACAAGAAGCCTTTGAAGTCTTCAGTAAAGAAGTTTTGAACGTTAGTCAGGATAAAGAGAGCGGTTTATATACGGTATCAGTCAAAAACTATTCACCTTATATTGCGCAACAATGGGTCAATTGGTTAATTGAAGATATCAACAAAGTAATGCGTGAGCGTACTATCGCGGAAACATCACAAAATCTAGCGTATCTCAATGCTCAGTTACAAAAAACCGCTGTAACTGACATGCAAAGCACCTTTTATAAGCTGATAGAAGAACAAACTAAAAGTCTGATGCTGGCCGAGGTACAGGAAGAGTTTATTTTTAAAATTGTTGACCCAGCAGTGGTTCCAGAACAAAAAGATGGTCCCAAGCGAGCAATGATTTGTGTGCTGGGTACATTCCTTGGTGGTATGTTAAGTGTAGCTATTGTGTTAGTTTGCTTTGCATTTCGGAAAGAGGATGCCGAGAACCGAGAACCGAGA
>JABXIW010000229.1 GCA_013372875.1 Gammaproteobacteria bacterium
ACTCCGACCCCTTTAAAAATCATGCTAATTTATTCTTAACTTGTTGCCACTTGTCAGATGCCATGACATTAGCCAAATTATACTGCAAATCTTGCCCTGCCATCTTAGCTATTCTTGCTGAGTTTTCAGGATTGACAGGCAATTTATCCGCATCAGCTAATTCCTGAGCTTCTTTTGGATGATTACAGACCAACACCATATCGCAGCCAGCTTCTAAGGCAATATCAGCACGCGCATGATAATCGCCAGCAACAGTTGCCCCTTCCATTGATAGATCATCGCTGAAAATCACGCCATTAAAGCCCAATTGTTTGCGTAAAATATCTTTGAGCCAAATTTCAGAAAAACCTGCAGGGTGTTTATCAACTGACGGATAAATCACATGGGCTGGCATCACCGCTTGGTAATCTTGCGCTAATTCCGAAAACACTCGCATATCTTGCGAGATAATTTGCTCACGCGGTCTGTCGTCCACTGGAATTTCAATATGCGAATCGGCGCGCACTGAGCCGTGACCAGGGAAGTGCTTGGCAGTAGTTGCCATACCATAATCATTCATGCCGTTAATGAAAGCACGACCAAGCTCGATAACTTCGTCCACATGCCCCGAAAAAGCTCTATCGCCAATCACTTCACTAATTTCGCGGTTTAAATCCAAAACTGGCGCAAAACTAATATCAATACCAACGCCCTGTACTTCCATCGCTATCATGGCGCCCCAGCCATAAGCTTTTTGTTTGGCCAATTCAATATCTTGAGCTTGTTGCAAAATCACGCCCATCGGCGGAATGGCGCTAAAACCCTCGCGAAAACGCTGCACGCGGCCACCTTCATGATCCACCGCAATAATTATCTCACCCGCCGATTCTTCACGCACCGCCATGCAGAGATCAGCCACTTGATTAGTAGAAGCAAAATTACGGCTAAAGAGGATCAAGCCCCCGATCATGGGATTTTTTAATAAATCCGCTTCACGAGCATTGAGGGTAAATCCTTCTAAATCTAGCATTAGTGGGCCATACATAGGCAAAAAGACTCCAATTATTGGGCTGGACACTTAAATTGCGCCTAGTTTAACCAATTCTGCGCTAAGACTCACTTGCTAAATTAACCTCTCTCAAAAATCGAGCAAACTGTCTGTAAAATCAGCCATGTTAGCTACTAATCCAGTGCAAAAGCGCTATAATGATTCGTTGTTAAATTTAGGGTATGAAAACGATAAGAGAGAACTAACATCTATGAAAAACTTTAGGAAAAGTATCACCAGCACCTTAATTATTGGTGCGCTATTTGGCTTGGCCGCTTGTAACGATGCAGGTAAGCCATCAGCTGCGGACAAACCGCATAAGCTGGTTGAAGCCAAAGCGCCAACCGCTGAAGACGCTGCAGCATTTGTTGCGCGCGCAGAACAAGAGTTATCTGACTTATCAGATTATGGCTCAAAAATTGCTTGGGTTAACGCCAACTTTGTTACCGAAGACACTACTGCATTGAATGCCGAAGTTGGCGAGCGCTTTACCAAAATGGGCGTTGACTTGGCCAACGAAGCTAAGAAATTCAATGGCTTAGACTTGCCTTATGATGTAGCACGCAAACTGGAAATGATTAAACTTGGTTTAACTTTGCCAGCACCATCAGACGCCGCTAAAACCAAGAAGCTAGCAGAAATCACTTCTAAATTAGACAGTATCTATGCCCAAGGTCGCAGTCCAGATGGCCGCTCATTAGGCGAATTAACCCAAACTTTAGTCAAGTCTCGCGATCCAGAAGAACTATTAAAGGCGTGGGAAGGCTGGCGTGAAATCTCCAAGCCAATGCGTCCTTTGTATGAAGAAATGGTTTCTATTGCCAACGAAGGCTCAAACGAGCTTGGCTATAAAGACACTGGCGCTATGTGGCGTTCAAAATACGACATGCCAGCAGATGACTTTGCCGCTGAGTTAGATCGTTTATGGGGCCAAGTAAAACCATTGTATGACGCCCTACACTGCCACGTTCGTGCTGAAATGAACGACAAGTATGGCGATGAGGTTGTTGCGAAACAAGGACCAATGCCTGCGCACTTGTTCGGTAATATGTGGGCACAGCAATGGGCTAACATTTACGATATCGCAGGACCAAAAGATGGCGGCAAAGGTATCGATATCAACCCATTATTGGAAGAGCGTTACGGCGTTGATCACGAAGTGGTAACTTATGCTGAAAAAGAAAAAGCGGTTAAAGAAATGGTTAAGACTGGTGAAGACTTTTTCTCTTCACTTGGTTTTGAAGCATTGCCACAAACTTTCTGGGATCGCTCTTTATTCGTAAAGCCGCGCGACCGTGATGTTCAATGTCACGCTTCTGCTTGGGACTTAGATAACAAAGAAGATATCCGCATTAAGATGTGTACCGAAATCAATGCTGATGATTTCCAAACGGTACACCACGAGTTAGGTCATAACTATTACCAACGCGCTTACATGAACCAGCCATTACTGTACAAAAACAGTGCCAATGACGGTTTCCACGAAGCGATTGGTGATACGGTTGCCCTTTCTATTACGCCGAAATACTTAAAGCAAATTGGTTTAATTGATGAAGAGCCAGATGCATCAGCAGACGTTGCTTTATTAATGCGTTCAGCCTTAGACAAAGTTGCTTTCTTACCATTTGGTTTATTAGTTGACCAATGGCGTTGGAAAGTTTTCAACGGTGAAATTACGCCAGAAAACTACAACCAAGGCTGGTGGGATCTTCGTGAAAAATATCAAGGTCTAAAGCCACCAGTAGCGCGTAGCGAAAACGATTTTGATCCTGGCGCTAAATACCACATTCCTGGTAACACGCCTTATTCACGTTATTTCCTAGCACATATTTTGCAATTCCAATTCTTCCGCGACATGTGCAAAATGTCAGGCAACGAAGGTCCACTTCACCGCTGTTCCTTCTACGGCGATAAAGAAGCTGGCGCTAAGTTAAATGCCATGTTGGAAATGGGTGCCTCGCGTCCATGGCCAGATGCATTAGAAGCCATGACAGGCCAAAGAGAAATGGATGCCACCGCGGTACTAGAATACTATGCACCGCTTAAAGCATGGTTAGACGAGCAAAATAAAGATCGTCAGTGTGGTTGGTAAGTTACATTTGATATGTCATCCCCGCGAAAGTGGGGATGACATTTCTATATAAGAATTAACTCCCTTCCAAAAGCAAACTTTTAGCGGATAATGAACTTGAAATATATAGTCTTAACAGTATTAATATCCACCTTATTACTAGCTTCATGTGCAAATAAAATAAAGCAAAGTGAACCGGTGCTTATATACTTTGCAAATATAAATGAAACTGGAAATAAGCAAGACTTTTATATTACCAATGATCAGATAAAAGATTTCATTGCTTCCGAAAAAATTTATGGCATTGATTATTTTGCTGTCCAAGCCAATAAAGAGTTGCTAACGAAATGGTGGGGGCTAGTTAACGAAAACCTTAAATTTCATTTACACACTCCTGAGGATTATAAAACAGAACAAGCATATCAAGAGCATAAGAATGAGTTGAAGACCGCATATAATAAATTAAATCATGCATTTAATTATAATAAAAACTTACTTAATACTATTAGAAATTACTGTAAAGCTGCTGAAAAAATACACTTTTATAACGATAACCCTTTTAATAATATAGTTAACTCACTAAACAACAGTGATTATGATTATCTATCTTGGTTATTTTACTGGAAACTAAGACCCCTTAATCAGACCTATATTCAAGAGTGTGGTTATGGCGGTTGGGAACAAGCTAAGAAAGAGCTTTGATAAAAAGCAGATTTCCATAAACGCTAATCTAGAAAGCTTTGTTCATCTCTAAGATATTTACTCAAAGTCCTCAATCAAACTATCAATCAAACCGATAGCTTTCTCAACTGTCTGCTGACGTACTTTAGTCCTATCACCATCAAAAACTATTTTATGCGCTCCAGCACCTTTGGCATGAGCATAGCCAAACCATACAGTGCCAACAGGCTTATCTTCCGAGCCGCCATCAGGGCCTGCGATACCACTAACCGCTACAGCAATACGCTTGCCCTTCCCAGCACGGTTATAAGCCCCTTTAGCCATGCTTTTGACCACATCCATAGATACAGCGCCAGCGCCTTCAATCAGTTCCGTTGGAACGCCTAACATTTCATGCTTGGCATCATTAGAGTAAGTGATAAAAGCCCTATCAAACCATTTGGAGCTTCCAGGTAAATCGGTACAAGCAGCCGAAATCATGCCGCCAGTACAAGATTCAGCAGTAACCACCATTAATCCTTTATCGATTAGTTTTTGTGCAATTGTTTCTAGCGATTCAGTTAAATCCAATTCGTGCTCCATAATTGCCGTAGCAAATGATTTATGTTTTGGGCTAGATCCGTTAAGCTATAACCCATTAGCAAAAGCCTTTCACGGCATCATAATATAATAATTACTCAATGGCGAAGTCGGATCAACAAGCAACACCAAGTCAACAACAGCATACGCCTATGATGCGCCAATACTGGCGACTTAAAAATGAACATCCTGACTATTTATTGTTTTATCGCATGGGTGATTTCTATGAGCTATTTTATGACGATGCCAAGCGTGCCGCTGAAATTCTGGATTTAACCTTAACTAAGCGCGGCGCTTCTGCAGGCGAACCAATTCCTATGGCTGGCGTACCTTTTCATGCTGTCGATGGTTATTTAGCGCGTTTAGTGAAACTTGGCGAATCAGTCGCTATTTGCGAGCAAATTGGCGATCCCGCCACCAGCAAAGGCCCTGTGGAACGCAAAGTCGTTCGTATCGTTACACCTGGTACGCTTTATGATGAAAACCTGCTTGATGCTAACTCGGATCAATTGTTAGGCGCAGCTTATAAGAAATACGACAAATATGGCCTGGCTTGTATAGATATGGCATCCGGCCGTTTTTGGTTGTCAGAGTTTGATAATCAGAATGATTTTCAGGCCGAGCTTTATCGCTTAAAGCCTGCTGAAATGGTGATTAGTGACACTCAACAACAAATTATCGGCAGTTTAGAAACCAGTATCAAATGGCAGCCAGATTTTGCGTTTGATTATGAGCAAAACTTAGCGAACCTTTTAAAACATTTCCAAGTTAAAAACTTAGACTCTTTTGGTTGTGATGACTTTAATTTGGCGGTTTGCGCAGCGGGTGCTGTTTTAACTTATGCCAAGAACACACAGCTCAATGCGCTGCCACATATTCGTACTCTCCAACGCCAGCAAGATGATGACCAATTAACTTTGGATCCAGCAACACGCCGTAATTTAGAGTTAACTGAGAACTTACAAGGCGGTGCGCAGAATACTTTATTTGAAGTATTAAATTCGACCAAGACGGTTATGGGTGCTCGCCTGTTGAAGCGCTGGTTACATGCGCCGTTGCGAAATAGAGCCCAGATAGAAAAACGCCTAGATGCAGTGGAGCAATTACAAGCCCAACACCATTATATTGAGTTGCAAGAAGTCTTATCAGAAATTGCCGATATAGAGCGGATCTCAACTCGCGTCGCTTTAGGCAGTGCTAACCCGCGTGATTTAAAGCGCCTAGAAAATGGTTTGCGAGCTGCTAGCGAATTAAAACACCTCATTGAATCTGCACAATTAAAAGTCGAACTCAGCTCAGAAATTCACGTTTTATCTGATGTTCAATCTTTATTGGCTCAATCGATAGTCGAGCAGCCGCCAATGGTGATTCGTGATGGTGGCATGATTGCGCAAGGCTTTAATGCTGAATTGGACGAGCTTAAAAACTTAGCCTCTGATGCCAATGATTTTATGTTGCGTTTGGAACAACAGGAAAAAGAACAAACTGGCTTAAACACCTTAAAAGTTGGTTACAACAAAGTTCATGGTTTTTATATTGAGATTTCTCGCGCTCAATCGAATCAAGCGCCAGCACATTATATTCGCCGCCAAACTTTAAAAAATAACGAGCGTTTTATTACGCCTGAACTTAAAGAATACGAAGAAAAAGTTCTTTCCAGTAAGTCAAAAGCCCTAGCGCTTGAGAAAAAGATTTATGCGGATTTAATCACAGAGTTGCAAAAGTTTGTTCCAGAAATTCAATCCACTGCAAGTGCCGTTGCTGAATTAGATTTACTGACCTGCTTTGCCGAACGCGCTGAGTCATTAGAGCTTAATCGCCCTACTTTAACTAATGATACTCAGATTAATATCAAGCAAGGCCGTCATCCCGTGGTGGAATATCATTTGGATGAGCCATTTATTGCCAATGACCTGCTACTCGATAGATCGCGCCGCTCGCTGATCATTACAGGTCCTAATATGGGTGGTAAATCCACTTATATGCGTCAAACCGCCTTGATTGTGCTAATGGCTCATATTGGCTGCTTTGTACCTGCAAAAAGCGCTGAAATTGGCTCAGTGGATAGAATCTTTACTCGAATCGGTGCTTCCGATGATTTAGCTTCTGGCCGCTCGACTTTTATGGTGGAAATGTCAGAAACCGCGAATATCTTAAACAATGCCACTAACAAAAGTTTAATTCTTCTTGATGAAATTGGCCGCGGCACCTCGACTTTTGATGGTTTGGCTTTAGCTTCCGCGACTATTCAATATATCCACGAAAAGATCAGTGCCTTTACCCTATTCGCCACACACTATTTCGAGCTAACGCAACAGGCCATTGAATGGCAAAACATGGAAAACGTACATTTTGGTGCCACAGAACATCATTACAAGGATGGTTCCAGCCTAATTTTCTCGCATAAAGTACATGATGGCGCGGCTAATCAAAGTTATGGCATACAAGTGGCGCAACTGGCAGGCTTACCAAAGCCCGTTATTTCTGCGGCTAAACAATTATTGGCTCATTTTGAACAAACTGGTACACATGAATCAGCCATCCCAACAATTGAAATGGACCAATTTAGTGTTGAAACAATCCAAGGATCGGAAGTAGAACAAGCCTTAAAAGCCATCGAGATTGACGAATTATCACCGCGTCAAGCCTTGGATCTATTGTATAAACTCAAAGAATCGCTAAAATAGCGCCTGTTCGTTTGATTTAGAGATCTTGATTAGGAAACCCCATGGCCTTTGTAGTAACCGACAATTGTATTCGCTGTAAACACACCGACTGTGTGGAAGTTTGTCCTGTGGACTGTTTTTATGAAGGGCCTAATTTTTTGGTGATCAACCCGGACGAATGTATCGACTGTGCTTTATGTGAGCCAGAGTGCCCGGTTGAGGCTATTTTCGAAGAAGATGATCTTCCCGAAGGACAAGAAGAATTTATCCAATTAAACGCCGAGTTATCCGAAATCTGGCCAAACATAACCGAGAAGAAAGACGCACCCGAAGATGCCGAAGAATGGGATGGCGTTGAGAATAAACTGCAATACCTAGAACGCTAATCTTGGATAGTAAAAAGGCCTCAAATGAGGCCTTTTTTATATATCAACTATTTTCCTATTAACGACTACTTTAGATTTTTGCGGGTGCGCTAAAAGGCTTTCTTTAATGTAAACATAATATACAGCTAACCCTGCTTCTCTATATAAAATCACTTGATGCTCATGTGTTTTGAAGTGTCCAAACCAAGGTTTTCGCAATGGCTTATAAGTTATCGAAATAACTCGATCAATATTATAGTCTTTAATTATTGCGTTTAACTCGCTATCAAATTCCTTTGAACGTTCAATAAATCTCTCTCTTGAGGGGTATAAAGAAGCAAGGACTATGGCGCCGACTGCAAAAGCCATCATAGATAACAGTAGCTCTTTACGTTTTCTTGTATACCAAATAGTTGTTAACAAGAATATTGTTAATGAGGCAAAGAAAGCTAGAGGTTCAGTAAATAATGGCCCCCAGCTAAAACTGCCTGGCGCTACAAGATAAAAAATTGCGGCGCCAAGTAATAGATATATAAGAAATTTTATAATCTTAATTATTTCGAAATTTCCATTGATTCAGTAAAAGGCTTTACCCCAATCGCTTGATAAATTTCATCAGGCTTATAAATATTCTGCCCTTTGATAACCAGAGCAATCTTGCGAATGGCTTGCATATCCTCTAGCGGGTTGCCATCAACAAACACCAAGTCCGCTTGCTTGCCAACGGCAATCGAGCCATTAGTTTCACCCGCACCAACCACATGAGCCGAGTCAATGGTTGCCAATTTTAAAACGTCGGCGTTTGAAATTCCTGCGTCAGCATAGCCAAGCAACTCTTGGTGCAAGGTAAAGCCTGCAATGCCGTCTGTGCCAGGAACCACTTGCACTCCACCATCGTGCAGCTTTTTGACCATAGCGCCTAAAGCATCGGTAGATTTGTTATAAGCGTCGCGCTCGTCATCTTTGATGTCTAAAATTGCGGTTTTGAAATTACGCGCCACAGTGACCGGTAAATGATCATAAATCTCCACCACTTCTGGATTGATTTGTCCTGCTTTAGCTTGCAACAAGGATTTAAATACCGACAAGGTTGCGTCGATTACAGTGCCTTTGGCTTTTAGCTTAGCAATAAAGTCTGCAACTTCTTTACTCTCTAGGTCAAGTTCTCCTGCTTTTTCGCCCACCAGTGTAAAGCGTAATCTTTGTCTGGTATCGACGCCTTTACCAAGGAAATTCAAGAACAACATATTGATGTGCTGAATTTCATCAAAGCCAGCATCAACTGCTTCTTCAGCAGTCATAAAAGCAGGAATATGACCGCTGAGTCTCATACCTTTGCTGTGAATGTGCTCAGCTAGTGGTTTGACCCACTCTGGCTCCATTGAACTGTAGGTCTTGATTTGCGGATAACCATTTTCTGCGTACCAATCCACTGCCGCTTTAGCTGACTCCAAAGAATCTACGGTCTTGCCCATTTTCATGGCATAAGGACTTTCTCGGTCCATAAAACCAGAACGATAGACATCACCGCCCATAATTTCATTAGCCTCGCTCATGCGCTCAATGTCTAAGATATTGTCATGAGTGTTACCCATATCGCGCACATTGGTTACACCTGCTGGAATGTTGAGCAAGCCATCGGATTTTTGCAAATGACCATGCATATCCCATAGACCTGGTATTAACGTTTTACCTTTAGCATCAATGGTTTTATTGACCGCAATGCGTGGCATAGCTTTGCCCAAAGCGAAGATTTTGCCGTCTCGGATCATGATCCCAACGTCTTCTACCAACTTGCCGTTTTCAACGTCCACATAATTAGCATTGATGATTTGAATAACTCCATCTTGAGTAAGAGTCAGCTTTTGTGCCAAATCCTTTAAATAGTCGTTATCCGCACGCTTTTGAATCTCACTTAATTGCTCAAGATGCTCACGCCCCCAACCTTCTGGAATAACTCCGAACCAGCCACCGCCATCAGTGGCAAAGAAGTTATAATCGTCATCATACCAAGCAAAGTTTGGAGTAAAGCCAAAGCCAGCGATACCAATCAAATGTACTTTTTTCTTTTCTGTGCCATTGTCTAAAGTGACTGAATCTAGTTTAACTAAGCTAGCCGAGCCCGCAGGCAACAGATCTATTTTGTTATCGGGATCTTTGACTAAGGCTTGCACTAGCAGCGTATTAGCAACGCCAGTGCCATTGATCGGCACATAAAACTCATCACCTGCTGATGCCGCTTCACCAGCCTCATTAAGGCTTTTCCAAACTGCTTTACCGTCCTTAAAACTAAAGTTTTCGTCAATTGGCGCACCGAAAGCTGAAATACCTTTAATTTGCTGCTTGACTATAAAACCTTGCTCATTGGTCTCAATGTTTTCTTCAGTTTCAATGCGTCGGTTATTCCAACCCATCTTGAGCTTGGCATCGATAAAGTTGCCATCGATATCAACAGTGAAGGTGCCAGCGGAATCTTCTTTGTTGAAAATATTGTATTGAATGCTACTCGCAGATGCGTTTTGCTCGACTACGGTAGTTTTCTCGTCAACAGTTTGTTCGACTTTGGCAGGGCTGGTAGCTTGCGCCTCCGCTTTTTCATTATCGTCTTGATTGCAGCCAGTTGCACCGATGATAAGCGCCACCGCAATGGCAATTTTACTTACTGATGTTTTCATCTAGTTAACTCCCTCTTAAACCTTAATCAATGAGAATATAAACAAGTGGTCACTTACACAAGCCTAATTCATCATTCGTTACATATTTGGTCACAAAAAAGGCTCCCTGAGGAGCCTTGTATTAGTTACGCATATTGTTTGGTTAACTGTAGCCAGTTGGCTTTTTGCAACTCAAACTTTTTCTTGAGTTGTTGGTATTCTGCTTTTAAGTCCAGCTTGTCATAGGTCTCTGCCAGCACATTCTTTTTAGCTTCTAGCCATTGCTTTTGCACCGCATAGACTTGAGTTAACCGCTCTACTAACTCTTCGTACTCTTGCTGCAACCTTTGCATAATTTCTTCCGCGTTTGGCAAATGAGCCGTTTTTGCTTTAGCTTTAATTAATAAGGTTTCAGCTTTAGCTTTTTCAATTTTTTCCTTGGAAACTGCTTTTAAGTTTTTGGTAATACCAATCCAGCTCAGCGCCTTAATCCACCACTTCGATGGGTCAAAATGCCACCAACGAATACCATTGCGGTAGTCATATTGAAATTTATGATGATAGTTATGGTAACCTTCACCGCCGGTCAAAACTGCTAAAACAATATTGTCGCGCGCTGAATTTTCTTCCGTATAAGGTCTTGTACCCCAAATATGTGCTAAAGAGTTGATAAAGAAGGTCAAATGATGCGACCAAACCAAACGCCACACCCCTGCTACCAGCATCATTTCCCAGAAATGACCATAAACCAAACCTAGCAGCGCCGGCACACCAATATTCAAGCCTACACTCAACACCCAGTAATATTTGTGCTGGAACATCACAATCGGATCACGCTTTAGATCAGGGCAGCGATCATATTGCTCATCATAACGCTTGTCTTCATTCTCGCGCTTTAGCAACCAACCGATGTGCGAATGCCAAAATCCACGGCTGGCTGAATAAGGATCTTTGTGATCGTGATCCACATGCTTATGATGAATCCGATGATCTGAAGACCAATGTAAGGCACTATTTTGCAAAGCCAGACAGCCACCAAAGGCCATTAACACCCGTAAAATTGGATGTGCTTCATAGGCTCGGTGAGACCATAAACGGTGATAGCCCATGGATATGGAAGTGCTTGAAAGCAGCCACAAACCAATGCCCCAAGCCCAAGTCGAGAAATGATATCCGTATTCAAAGCCATACCAAGGTACCAAAGTAATGGCCGCTAAAAAACTTAATCCAAAGAATAGAATATTTACCCAGACCTTTTGCGATTGGGGTTTTGCTGCTGCTGACATCTAAGCCTCATTTTGTGAAATTATCCGATTAGCGTACAGCTGTACGCCGAAATTAGACGCTAGTATAGCCATTCAAAAGAGCATTTGCAATTCAGCGTACAACTGTACTCTTAACCCATTGTTTTCTATACTAGCAAACCATTATGAAGATGAAATTACAGGTCGTTGCCTTATGAGCACCAACCGAGCACTACAAAAAGAACAAACTCGACAAAGCATTATTGACGCGGCATTGGGACAGTTATCAGCGGACAAAAGCTTCTCAAATCTGAGTTTACGAGAAGTAGCTCGCGAGGCTGGGATCGCGCCAACTTCGTTTTACCGTCACTTTAATGATATGGAAGATTTAGGCTTAACCTTGGTTGATGAATGCGGTGTGACTCTACGCCAATTAATGCGTAAGGCGCGCAAAAGAATCGAACGCAAAGGCAGTGTTATCAACACTTCCATCGATACTTTTATGGAGTTTATCAACTCAAATACCAACGTTTTTCGTTTATTACTTAGGGAGCGCTCAGGCACATCATTGGCATTTCGTAATGCCATTGCATCTGAGATCAATCATTTTAAGAGTGAGCTCACTGACTATCTCCTATCAGAAGGCCCCTATTCTAAATCACAAGCATTCGCCCTCGCGGAAGCGATGGTGACGCTAGTTTTCAATCTTGGAGCCGATGCTTTAGACATGAATCAACACGAACGAAAGGCGCTCAAGCAAAGAATAATTTTGCAGTTACGCTTTATTAATGCTGGGGCATTGCTTTATAACAAGAAAGATTAGTGCAAGGCCCCTAAACTTAAACAAATGATTTATATATGCTTTTCTGGTAATTTATTTATAGCATTCTGACTATAAATACTTTAAGGGGATTTATCATGCGCATTGCTATTGTCACTCTAATGACCTTATTTGCGGTTATCTCACAAAACAGCCAAGCGAGTGAATACCCGCAAGGTAAAAAAGCCTATGCCGATAAAGTTATTACTTATTCCTCTGGAAACCCTTCTCCTAAAGCCAAGTATCAAAAAAAGAAACAGGCTCTTGGTAAACCTGATTTTAATGCTAAAAAATTATCAGGATTTGTTTCATTGGGTTGTAAAGGTCATTTAGTGGTTCAGTTTACCAACAATGACTTATTCGACGACGCCAAAGGCGATGATTTATTTATCGCGGAAGTGGGACCAGATATAGAAGCAACCAAAGTAGAAGTTTCTACCAATGGTTCAAATTGGGTTAGTGTAGGAACAATTTCTGGCGCAAAAAGAAGTCTCGATTTAAAAGGCAAAGTCAGCCCAAATACCAAGTACCCTTTTGTGCGGCTGACAGATTTGGGCAAAGCCTGTCGCGGCGAAACACCAGGTGCTGATATTGATGCGGTAGTTTCGCTAACCCCCAGTTTTGAAAACCGAACTTTAACCGTTAACACTAATATTTCTCAAACAGCAGGCATTATTAATAACGATCCTTGCGCTAAAGACAGAAGACTTTGTGATGCTGATGGTGATGGTAGCATCGCGGTTAAATTTAAAGGCGGCGATGATTGTGATGATAACGATCCAAATCGTTTCCCAGGCAATGTAGAAGTTGCCGATCGCAATGGGCATGATGAAGATTGCGATCCCACAACTTTCGGCGAAATGGATCAAGACGGAGATGGCTATCACGCCAGCTGGGCCTATAATCTAGATGATGCTGGACGAAGAATCGGCGGTAAAGACTGTGATGATAGCAAAGCTAATATTAATCCTCGCTCCGTAGAGGCCTGCGATAATATCGATAATAATTGCAATGGTGAAACAGACGAAGGGCTAAACTTTCCACACTATGCGGATAGAGATAAAGATTTATTTGGCGATCCTAATGACATGAAAATGCTGTGCAAATGCTCAGATGTTATCAATGGTGTTAATTGGGTAACCAACAAATCCGACTGTAATGACAAGGATCCGCAAGTTAATCCAAGCAATGGTAATTGTAGCAACTAGAGCTTGTTTGGTTACAAGCTCTAGTTTCCATTAGTTAGCTAGCTTATTTTCTTGCTAACTTTCTCGCTTTTACAATGCCATTGATAGTTATTATTGATAAACCAATAACAGCAAAGCTAGCATTAATAGCGGTTATCAGCTCAAAACTCAAAGCATCAAATCCATAATAAGTAACCATAGCCACTACAACCATCAAGACTGCCAAAACCATTGCTTGCTGAGCTGCTGCTTGATTAATGGGATACCAAATATCTGGATTCTTAACGATAGTTGGCGTTCTTAGGCCATACCACCAGTTAGGCTTAACTTTTCTTAGCTTTAACGGAATCGATGCCAAAAATAATAAAATCGCCACACCGATAAAAGCTGCTGTAATAATCTCACGCATAATGACCTCCTTTTTTAACTTAACGGTCTAGGCGTGATTTTATTCCGTTTCTTCAGAATTATTTTCAAGATTTTGATATTTTCGATCATGTAGCTGCTTGGCATACTGTTTTAATTGGCCATGCCGCCAAAGCAACAGGCAAACCAAAACCACAAAACCAATAAAGATAAGCAGTGCCAAAATGCCGCGAGCAAAGAATAAAGAAGCAAAGGCCAATGCAAAAATACCATAAGCGAATTGGCGATAATAAACCGCAGCGGCCGTATTCACCTTGCGCCAAATATCTTCATCAGCCAAGGTTTCTGGTGTTCTAACGCCACTTAGCTCATTGGGTTTGAAATTAGGATTGGCCATTTTTCCCGACAAATAATAGAAAATAGCACCGACTAACATCAAACCGACAAAATAAAAAATCACGTAAAAAACTCCTTCACCTTTTCCGAGACAAATTTCACATCGGAACTTGAAACATCGAGATGCATAACCCAACGCATAGTTTCCGCAGGGATAATGATAATATCGTGCTGTTTTAAGAAATTTGCAAGGTTGGTTGCGGTTTGCATATCGGTTTTAACAAACAGCATATTGGTTTGTACCAAATCCTTGTTGATGGATAATTGAGGAATATTTTGCAGCCTTTCAGCTAAAACTTTGGCATTGGCATGATCCATGGCTAAGCGATCGATGTGCTTATCTAATGCATATATTCCCGCAGCCGCCAACACGCCAGACTGACGCATTCCGCCGCCCACCATTTTTCGCCAGCGACGCGCCCATTTGATGATTTCTTTGTCCGCGCATAGAACAGAGCCTACAGGCGCGCCTAAACCTTTTGATAAGCAGATAGACACTGAATCGGCGTATTGAGCTAAATCTTTGAGCTCGCATCGAAGCTGAGTGATGGCATTAAAAGCACGAGCGCCATCTAAATGCACAGATAAGCCCTTTGATTTTGCAAACTCATATGCCTTTTGCATATAGTCTAAGGGAATAACTTTACCATTATGGGTATTTTCAAGACAAAGCAACTTTGAGCGGGCAAAATGCGAGTCATCTTTTTTGATTACAGATTCAACCTTGGCTAAATCCAATGTACCATCTTGTTCTACAGGCAAAGTCTGTGGCACTACGCTGCCGAGGACAGGCGCCCCACCCGCTTCGTATAAATAAGTATGATAACCTTGCCCGACGATATATTCTTCGCCACGTTGACAATGACTCATCAAAGCCACAAGGTTCGACATAGTTCCAGATGGTACAAATAACGCATCCGCCTTACCCGACATCTCCGCCAACTTAGCTTCCAGCTTCTTAACTGTCGGATCATCCTGAAAAACATCATCACCAACTGCCGCCGCAGCCATCACCTTACGCATGCCCTCAGTTGGTTGCGTTACTGTATCGCTTCTTAGATCGATTACTTTCATCAAAATAGAATGAATATTGTTATTAATGTGCCTCAAGATATAATGAATTCTAAATCTATACAAATAAAAGCTATAAATTTAAAACATGGATGCTAAAGAATTAATCATGCAAATAGAAAAGGCTTTTTGGAATGTTCCAAAGCCAGAAACTTCGCTTGCTCAATTTATACTCACAGATGAAAAAGGTATGGCTGGTGATATAACCGATGAAGAGTGGTTTCTAGCCAAAATAAAAAGAACTGACAACCACTGGACTCAGTTAACTGATCAAGAGCTTAAAGATAGTGATTGTGTTTTAGCTCATATGCAAGCAAACGAGTTTGTTTATTATTTACCTGCGTATATGAGATATTCCGTTAAATTCATATCTGCTCCAATTTATGAAAGCTTAATAATTACGTATGTTATTTTTCATCTCGATCCAATGGATGAACTACATTCATTAGATTGCTACAAATTTAGCCAATATAAGGAAATAACAACACCACAATGTGAGTGCATCATTGCTTACCTCGAATTCATCTCTCGAAAAGGCAATGATATTCACGCTGAAGATGCAAAAAAAGCGTTGAGTAGTTTTTGGAGTAACAACCCTTCGTTAACCTCTCCGATAATAATCCCTTAATGTTTAACTGAGCAATGCAAAAGTAATATCCATTTTTTTGGATTTACCAATAAGGAGTCTGCAACTTGCAGAATGGATTCCCACCTGCGTGGGAATGACGGAGTAGAAATAGGGAATACCATAAAAAACAATTGCGTCGTTCCCGCGCAGGCGGGAACCTATTCAACAGGCGTGGTAAATTTAGTTATAAAGCTACCATTATAGTAAGCTCTGATATAGGTCTTCCCAATGAGGATTTTGCTTCTCGATTAGATTGATTTTCCAATCCCTATTCCATTTCTTTAGTTGCTTTTCTCTTACAATTGCCGATTCAGTTGATTCACAAGACTCAAAATAGACTAAATTCGTAATCTTGTGTTGTTTTGAAAAGCCTTCGACGAGACCTTGCTTGTGTTGCCATATCCTTTTAATCAAATCAGAAGTAACTCCAATGTAGAGAGTTCCATAAGGCTTGGAAGCCAGAATATAAACGAATCCTTGTTTATTCATGTGCTTAATTTAGCATGGATTCCCGCCTGCGCGGGATTGACGAACTTTAATAATTCAATTTTTAAGATAAAAAAGGTGCCGTAAAGACACCTTTTAATAAAACGCGAATTTTTGCTTCTAGGCAAGGCATAAGACTTTTTTAGGCGCGGAGTTTGCTTATTGCAAATGAGCACCTAGAAAAAGTCTTATAACACAGCATAGGAGCAAAAAAGCCGTTTTATAGTGATGCTAGAGCCTCATTCAAAGTTACACTAGGACGCATCGCCTTCGCCATCAACTCCAAACTCGGTGAATAATAACCATCAATATCCATGGCTTGACCTTGTACTGAGTTTAACTCATCAACGATTTTTGCTTCGTTGTTAGTTAAGGCTTCAGCCAATGGAGCGAATTGAGTGGCTAAATCAGTATCATCCGTTTGTTTAGCTAATTCTTGTGCCCAGTACATGGCCAAATAGAAATGGCTACCACGGTTATCTAGTTCATTCACTTTACGTGATGGAGATTTGCCGTTTAATAATAAACTTTCAGTAGCTTTATCCAAGGCATCAGCCAATACTTGCGCTTTCTTATTGCCTGTCGTTTGCGACATATGCTCAAGCGAAACTGCTAATGCCAAGAACTCACCTAAAGAATCCCAACGCAAGTGGTTTTCTTCATTGAACTGTTGAACGTGCTTAGGAGCAGAGCCGCCAGCGCCCGTTTCAAATAAGCCACCGCCATTCATTAGTGGCACGATGGATAACATTTTCGCCGAAGTACCCAACTCTAAGATTGGGAATAAATCCGTTAAGTAATCACGCAATACATTACCCGTTGCAGAAATAGTGTCTTTGCCGTCTTTGATGCGCGCTAAAGTAAATTTAGTCGCTTCGATTGGCGACATAATGTGAATTTCTAAACCGTCAGTGTTGTGATCTGGCAAATACTTTTCCACTTTCTTAATAAGCTGAGCATCGTGGGCACGATCTTTATCCAACCAGAAAACAACAGGTGTATTCGATAAGCGCGAACGATTTACCGCTAATTTCACCCAATCTTGGATTGGTGCATCTTTAACTTGGCAAGCACGCCAGATATCGCCTGCTTCAACCTCATGCGACATCAACACAGTGCCATTAGCGTCAACTACACGGACTGTGCCATCCGTTGGGATTTCAAAAGTTTTATCATGTGAGCCATATTCTTCTGCTTTTTGCGCCATTAGACCAACATTTGGCACTGTGCCCATAGTGGTTGGATCGAATGCGCCATGCTCTTTACAGAAATCGATAGTAGCCGTATAAACGCCAGAATAGCTGCTATCAGGGATAACTGCTTTAGTATCTTTAGGATTGCCATCTGGGCCCCACATTTGACCAGAATTACGGATCATAGCAGGCATAGAAGCATCGATAATGATGTCAGAAGGAACATGCAAACCAGTAATGCCTTTATCAGAATTAACCATGGCTAACTCTGGGTTCGCAGCATAAATCGCTTGAATATCCGTTTCGATTTCAGATTTCTTATCGGCTGGTAACGACTGGATAGCATTAATAAGATTGCCTAAACCGTTATTAACATTAACGCCGATTTCAGCGAATGTGTCGCCATGCTTAGCGAATAAATCTTTGAAAAAAGCCTTTACGCCATGACCGAAAATAATAGGATCAGACACTTTCATCATGGTCGCTTTCATGTGCA
>JABXIW010000451.1 GCA_013372875.1 Gammaproteobacteria bacterium
AGCATAGTTCCTTAATTGGTGGGGTAAAGTGTTAATTTAACGTCTTTTTTGAACCTCTCACAAGTGAACAATAGAAAATGTGAGATTCTTCCTAGCAATTCGATTTTATGACGACTTAGCTTTGCACTGGACGTGGTTTGCCTTCACTGTCGATGGCTACATAGTTAAAGGTTGCTTCACAAACCATGAAACGATCTTCGATGCCGTCTACTTTCACTGGTTTCACCCAAACTTCTAGGTCAACGCTCATCGATGTACGGCCGATTTTCTTACACACGCCGTAACAACAAACCACGTCACCTACGCTGACTGGTTTTTTAAATGTAATGCTTGAAACAGAAACGGTAACGACGCGACCAGAACAGATCTCTTTCGCCAGAATCGCACCCGCCAAGTCAAGTTGAGACATTATCCAACCACCAAAGATATCGCCGTTTGCATTTGTATCAGCGGGCATTGCAAGGGTACGAAGCAGAAGCTGGCCTTTCGGAGAGTTAAATTCTTGGCTCATAGTGACATCCTAAATCTTCAAGGGCGCTCAAAAAAAGCGCAAATAGGGTGTACCAATAAGAATACTAATGCAGTAATTATTGGTCCGTTGAACAAAACAGCGACCCGAAGGTCGCTGTGAATAATACATTTGCGCGGATTATAGCAAAATTGAGTTTTTAATCATCAACCGAGACATCGGAGGAGTTATTTTTCTCTTCCTTTGGCATGTGCTTGTAAATGTAGACACCAGTAGCAATCATGTAGGCGAAGGTGGCAATCAGCATTCCAAACACTTTGAAGTTAACCCAAACATCCAGAGGTAGCTCGTAAGCGATGTAAATGTTTAGGCCTGCAAAAAATGAGAAGAAGCCTACCCATGCCCAGTTTATCTTCGCCCAAATCGCGTCAGGTAGCGTGATCTCTTTACCCAACATGCCTTTGACGACCGATTTTCCCATTAAGTGGCTGGCGGTTAAGCCAACGGCAAGCACCACGTAAATGATAGTGACTTTCCATTTTATGAAGTTGTCGTCATGGAAGAAAATGGTCATGCTGCCGAATATCGTGACGATGACAAACGTGATCAGTTGCATCTTCTCTACTTTCTTATACAGAGCGTAGGTCACGATAAGTTGAACTGCCGTTGCAACGATGAGTGCTCCAGTCGCTACATAGATGTCGTACATCTTGTATAGAGCGAAGAAGATAATGAGAGGAATAAAATCAAGGATTTGCTTCATGTTGCCAAAAACTACCGAGTTGTTGAGTTGCTGACAGTCTAGCGGAATCTGGCGCAATGTGAATAGCTCAAGGAATTTGGATAGAAAATTGCCGCTCAATGAGCGGCAATGTATTGATATGTTTAAGGCTCCTAAAAAGGCGAAATCTTGCTCGTTAATACAGATAGCTTGGTGAGCTTCTGTAGGTTTGACTCATGACTCGAGTGCTAAACGATTCTTTCCTACGCCACACGTTGGTATTGAGAAATCAGAGACTTTACGTCTTCCAAATAGCCTTCTCTCAACAAGTTATTGACGGTGGCTTCTAGCTCTTCATGCGTCATGGTGAAGCAAGTTGATTTGCCTGTCATTAGGCTCAAATATTGGTGATACTCTTCCTCGGTGTAGCGTCCGATTCTGTCTAACAATAGTGCTTTTATTCCGTGATGAATCAAGCCGTAATATGTGTGTCGGTGAAGTAACATAGCCATCTCCTTATCAAGCTTCCTGACTGCATGACAGCAAGCTCAACGCTCTGGATAATTCGGTTTGTACTTCAGTTAAGCAGTTTTAATGCCAACTATTCATTCGCAATTTGATAACTGTTCGTTACGCTGATTTTATCGAAATGAAGCCATCTCACCAGTACATCACGCAATGCGTTGAGTGTGGTTGGCTTTTCCAGACGACCATCCATCAACTTAGCAATCATCTCGAGCTCTTTCTCTCCAGATTCACCAGACAGGGCGATGATTGGCGTAGTTGGGGAGGACTGCTTGATTTTTTCGCTGGCATCAAACCCATTCATTACCGGCATTTGAACATCCATCAACACCAAATCGACCTGATGTGATTGAAACAGTTCCACCGCATTTGCGCCGTTATTGGCTTGTAAACTATTGACGCCAAGTCGGTTTAGGTACATTTGAACCAAAGTACGTTGCACCTCTTTATCATCGACAATGAGCACTGTTGGTGCATCTTTGTTGATTTGTACGACAGGTTCTGGACTTGGTGTGGTTTTGACTTTCTGATTCCAGTTGTAAAAGTTTGGCGTTCGAAGCGTTTCTACTTTCGGTGCATTTGGCACAACCGGAAAATGCAGATAAAACTCAGTAAATTCATTAGTTACCGATTTACACTCAATTCGACCACCAAAAGAACGCATCACGCGCTGACAGTAACCCAAGCCAAGCCCGCTACCGCCGCTTTTCTGGAATGAGAAAAAGTCATCAAAGATTTTGTGTACGATGCTGTCATCAATCCCAGGCCCTGTATCGCGGAAAACAAGCGTGTTTTCATAAGGGCCGATGAGGGTTCTGATTTCAATTTGACTATCGGGATAGGAGTCAAAATAGTAAATCGCATTGCGAATCAAATTGAAAATGACAAAGTTAAACAGAGTTTCGTTGATTTTGGCGACAAAGTCGTTTTGAGTCGGAAGTTTCACCCTTTCGATGATGTGTTCGTTTTCAAAACCGTATCGACTCACCGCAAGATCCACCGCTTTATGAATCGAGGTGAGCGAAAGGGGTTCATGTACAGCTGAAGTATCGCTGACTTCGCGCAAGATGATGTCGATGAGTTGGCGTCCACGCTGAATGGCTGCTTGGCCTTTTTCGATATCGCTTCTGATCTTATCATCGGATGCATTGCTATCAATGTGCTGTTTCAGCGCTTCAAATTGAAGCTGAACTTGCGCCAATGGGTTGCGCATTTCATGGGCGATCGAGTTGGCCAACGCGCGGCTTTGACGAATCTTTCTATCAGACTCAATCGTATTTTGTACGCGGATCAACAATGTTTGTAGTGCTGAAATCTCTTCGTTCGAAAACAGTTTGTTATCGCTTTTGTGTGAAGAAATCAGCAAATGTGAAACCGACTTTTCACGACCAAACAGTGGCATAACAAGTGCCGTGTTACTCGATCTCATGCGTTCATACAGAGCTTTGATTGAACCTTTTGAAGACGGTTTTTCGTCGAGCCTTTCAGAGAGTTCGTCGAGCACCAAAACCGAATCATTGCTGTGTAAATAATCTTCGTAGAAGGTTTCGGTGTAGTTACTGGTTACGAGTTGAAGCTTGTCATTGGGTATGTTGAGTAGTCTGCTCAACTGATGCACGGCATCGTCGATTGAGCGCTTAAACTCTTCTTCTAACGCTAAGATCTGCTGAACTGGTGTTTGTCGATTGCCGTAGATAAAGAACGATGCGATTCGGCTAACGCGTTTGTAGACCAAGTGCCAGGTGATGCCAATCAAGGCGCAAATCGGAATTGAGATGAGCCATTGATTGTCTTCAGACATTGGAATAAATACCGCACCTAATGGCAGGACGAAAATGGTGCACACAAAAAGCACACTGATCGTCAGATAAGCAAGGTATTTGGCGCTGTAGAATCTCGATGTAAGCAGCGCGTAACCAACAAACAGCATTTCACTGATGGATAACGCTGGTGGCAGCCACGTTAGTGAGAAATCCCCAAGGAAGTAGGTCATGCCTAGGTGTATGACAGCCGTAGACAGCATGAATACTAAGATCCCTGCGATCATGTAATTGTTCTTCGCTATAGAGAGCTTACTGCTGTTTGCGCGCATGCTAATGAGGTTGGTGAGTGTCATAACGACAAAGGTCACCAATCCCATGAAGAAATAAGAAGTGTGAGGGCCAAACTCAATCACAAATTGGCTAGGGCCATCAATCAGCACATTCTCAACGGTTAGGTTCGGGCGTAAATTGATGACCAGAGAATAAACCGTCAGCGCAACAAAAATGCCTTGTTGCCACAGTTTTACTTTGCCTTTTTTCTGCTCGGCGGCGAGCTGGCAAGAAAAGTAGAAAGCAAAAGCAAATGCGAAGAA
>JABXIW010000359.1 GCA_013372875.1 Gammaproteobacteria bacterium
ATCGTTGAAGGCTTTGTGGATTTTGATTATGAAATTACCTTGTTAACAGTGCGCTCAGTTAGCGGTACTCAGTATTGTGCACCAATTGGCCACATTCAAAAAGATGGCGATTATCGTGAATCTTGGCAACCACAAGTCATGTCTGATGAGGCCCTGCGTCAGTCGCAGGCTATGGCTAAAGCCATTACCGATGACTTAGGCGGCTATGGATTATTCGGCGTCGAAATTTTTATTAAAGGCGACGAAGCGATTTTTAGCGAAGTTTCACCGCGCCCTCATGACACAGGTTTGGTAACGTTAATCTCACAAGATTTATCAGAATTTGCCCTGCACGCAAGAGCAATTTTGGGCTTACCGATCCCCGTGATTAACCAAAATGGACCTTGTGCTTCCGCTGTGATTTTAGTGGAAGGTGAATCTAAACAAGTTAGTTTTGGAAATTTAGAGCAGGCGCTTTCTCAGCCTAATACCCACATTCGATTATTTGGTAAACCTGAAGTTAGCGGTAAAAGACGCATGGGCGTTGCATTAGCTTCTGCTGAAAGTATTGATGAAGCGCGGAAGTTCGCTCGAAATGCTGCGGATAGCGTAACTTTGAATCTCTAATTGATCTTGATCAACTTGTGATAAAGACACCATGCTAATGTGGTAATAGGTAATTGGAGAGTTATTATGTATTCAAAAATTTTAGTTGCAGTTGATCTACGTAAAGAGAGTCGGAAAGTGATAAAGAAGGCTATGAGCCTGTTGACGCCAAACGGCAAATTAACACTTCTGCATGTGATAGATCCCAGCGACTTTGGATTGTTTTCAGCTTTACCATTTCCAGGAGTATTTAACGTAAAAAATGCTGAAGTTGAAATTATGGAGAAGACGCAACAAAAACTCTCCAAACTTGCTGAGTCTTTCGATATTCCCCAAAAAAGCACTCTACTTAAAACTGGAAAGGCCAGTAGTCTAGTTAAAGAGACTGCAGCTGAATTAAAGTCCGATGTGATTGTTTTGGGCACTCATGGCCAAAAGGGTTTCGAGCTATTATTAGGATCAACTGCCAATGGTGTTTTGCACGGTGCTCCTTGTGATGTGCTAACCGTGCAAATGAGGGTGAATAAAAAGGCGCTACGAGGACTTTAAAGGTTTAAAGGTAACCAACATTAATGGCAACAGAGTTAAGTTTAGAAATAATGCCACTGCCATAGCTAAGCCTGTCAGTAAGCCAAAATAGATCGACGGAATAAAGTCGGATAGTGCCAAAATGGCAAAGCCAGCTATTACCGTGACACCCGTATAGTAGATTGCTTTACCAATACTGGCATGGCAGCGTTTCATGGTTGCCAAATAGTCATAATCGGTTGCAAACTCTGTTTTAAAACGGTGTACATAGTGGATGGAGTTATCTACTGCAATACCGATAACAATAGCTGCAATGGTAATGGTCATCATATCCATTGGTATGCCCGCTAAGCCCATAATCCCTAAAACCATGGCAGCAGATAAAGCATTAGGAATGGTGGCGATGATAGCCACTTTTAGCGAACGGAATAGCACCAAAAACATCAATAGAATCGCAATATACACTGCGCCAATGGTCAGAATTTGCGACTCAAACAAACTTTCCAGCATATTGTTATAAAGCACTAGCATCCCCGTAAAGTGAACATTTTCTGGTTTGATCTGTGCTTCATTGATGATGTATTCGCGAATGCTATTGATAAGCTCGGCACGCTTTAAATTTTTATTGGTCTCTTCTACTCGGATATTAATTCGGATCTGATTACCGTCTTCCGATAAATAAGGTTTAAGCAGCGCGGCTTTCACTTCATCAGGGAATTTTTGGTGTGCAAGGCTTAATGTAACTTGATCGGGCATTGCGCCGCCATTCATGTTTTTTAACACCTTGGCTGTTGTGGCCAGCGACTGAACTTTGCCCGTTACTTCAAGACCATCAATAAAGTCATGGATTTTTTCTACTTGCGCTAATTGACTGGCAGTAAACCAATAACCAGGATCATATTCTGAGCCAAACTCATCAGCGAATTCATCACCAAAGTCGTCTTCAAATTCATCCTCAAAATCGTCATCACTTTTAGTTAAGTCACCATCGATAATGATATCGAGCGGCGTGGTACCGCCGAGTTTTTGGTCGATAACTTTCATGCCTTGATGAATTTCTGTTTCATCTTTGAAGTAGTCAATAAAGCTATTTTCCACTTTAAGTTGCGAAATTCCCCAAGCGCTCAAGGCAACAATGGCAAGGCTTGCAATAAAGATTAGCGGTTTAAAATTAATGGTGAAATTATAGATCCAATGAGTGATCTTGTAGGTAATGCTGGTGCCGCTTTCATGTTTGTCAGCTTTCATCAATTGAATAAAGCTAGGGAAAATAATAAAGGTTAAGGTGAAGCCAAGAACGATTCCCATCGTCATTATCCAGCCAAAATCAATCACAGGACGAATGCCACTAATAAGTAACGAGATAAAAGCAACGATGGTGGTAAGGGCTGTATAAAAGCAAGGCCAGAACATACGACGAATAGTTGTGAGTACTCGTTCTTTTTGTGGTGAATCAGGATTTTGCGCGATAAAGTCGCGATAGAAGACCACCAAATGAACCGATAAAGCCAAAATAACGATCAGTAAAATTGATGGGAAATTTGACGATATAACCGTAATTCGCCAATCCAAGAAACTTAAAAGGCCAGCTAAGATAACTACAGTAGTTAAGCAGGCAAACAAAGGTAGGACAACCCAACGTAACCTGCCAAAAAAGACAAATAGCGCCAGCATAATAAATAATAAAATGCCAATGCCAAATACAGTAATGTCATGCTGAATAAAATCGAGCATATCATTAGTGATCATGGAAACGCCGCCAAGGTGCAAAGTGGCAACGTCTCGGTAGTCATTCATAATATCTCTAACTTCAACGATGATTTCGCGAGTTCGTTCAGCCGTGATTCGGCTATAGCTGTCGAAATCACTTTCAAGCTGGTTGAGTTTTAATGTTTCTTCCGAGCTTAATTCTTTTGCAAGTTTTTGCTTTCTTAATGCGTCTCTTGACTCTAGTAAATCGAAGTATTTTTCATCACGCACAAAGTTGATCTGAATTGCGCTAGTGTCTCCATCCTCACCTACCAATAAATTTTTATAGATGGGGCTGCTGGTAAATTCTTGTAATGCTTTTTGTCTATCGACCCCATCGGATAATAGGGTAGGAATATTCGATAGGGCTTCTACATCAATGCTTAAACCGTCCAGTAAGGGCACGTTCAAAATACTGTTCACATTGGCGACGGTTTGAACCTGCGCCAAACGCTCGGTTAGCTCTTGCAGCTTGGATAGGGCGGTTGGGTCCATTAAGCCAGCTTTGGGCTGCCAAGTGATCACCAAAAAATCATCTGATCCGTATTTTTTTGATGACTCACGGTAATAGGCCAGCGAAGTATCATTTTCTAAGACTAATGACTCGCCCGAAGCATCCAATCGAAATTTTGGTAGCTGAGTTGCGGCGATTATCGTTACTAAAATCACCGCTATGATGGTCACTAGCGGATTGTCGATGATGATCCGTTGGTAAAGGCTCATGAAAAAATTATTGTTAGAATTAGTCATAATATTATGCTTTGTATAATTTCGGTATGATACGAACGCTTTTAATTAAATTATCTTTGACTTGTAAAACTTCCATTGGATAGCCATGCAATCGCAAACAAGTCCCTGATTGCGGTATGGTTTCCATGTGTTCGATAATTAAACCATTTAAGGTTTTTGGTCCTTCGGTTGGCAAGTCCCATTTAGTAGCGCGGTTTAAGTCGCGAATGGTGACTGTAGCATCAACTAACAAAGAGCCATCCTCTTGCGGCTGAACTTCTTTATTAATAGCCGACATTTCAGTAGTAAAGTCGCCGACGATTTCTTCTAAAATATCATCTAAAGTGACAAGTCCTTCAACATCCCCATACTCATCAATGACTAAGCCAATTCGGTCGCGCTTTCGCTGAAACTTCATCAGCTGAGTATGTAGAGGCGTACCTTCGGGCACATAGTAAATCGGGTCGAGGTGATCGAGTAATTTTTCTGGCTGTGGATCCTCAATTTCAAGCACGCGCCCAAAGTTTCTGGCGTGTAAAAAACCTTGCACCTGATCCATGTCTCCGCGAAAAACTAGCAAGCGGGTATGGATAGAAGTACGGACCTGCTCAAAGATGTAGTCAATATCATCATTCAAGTCGATACCAGCAATTTCATTACGCGGCACCATAATGTCATCAACGGTGACATTTTCCAGATCTAGAATGCTCAGCAGCATTTTCTGGTGGCGGCTTGGGATTAAAGGACCTGCTTCGTTAACCACGCTTCTCAGTTCATCACGACTTAGTTGATCGCCACTGTGTTCGTCAGCTCGTACGCCAAAGATGCGTAACAGTCCATTCGATAAGAAGTTAATGAATTTAACCGCAGGATAAAAAATCCCTGCCAATAACTTCAAAACTGGAGCAGCAAAGAATGCGATTTTCTCGGGAAATAGCGCGGCTAAGGTTTTTGGCGTTACTTCGGCAAAGATCAAAACCACAAAGGTCAACATCAAGGTTGCCGCAAAAATTCCGCCTTCACCCCAAAAACGAATGGCGATTACGGTAGCAATGGCTGAGGCCAAAATATTGACGATATTGTTGCCGAGTAAGATTAATCCCAACAATTTGTCAGGGCGCTTGAGCATTTCGGAAACTTTTCTCGCTTTTCGGCTGCCTTGTTTCGCTTGATGGCGCAATCGATAACGATTGAGCGACATCATGCCCGTTTCAGAACTTGAGAAGAAAGCTGATAACAGCAACAAAATTCCTAAAAATATAAATAGGGTGCCTGTCGACAGGGATTCCAAGGATCAGCCTCTTTGTAATATTAATTCAATCACTAATTTGCTGCCGACAAATCCAACGGCAAGTAAGGCAAAAGCGATTAGGGTGTAGCGGGCAAATTGAATACCGCTTATCTTTGCGGCTTTATACATAAAGATAAATGTACAGAAGCTGAACCAAGCCAAAAGTGTCAAGATGATTTTATGCACAGCTTGCGACTGGATAACTTCGGTGGGCAAGAAAAAGCCAAGCGCCAAAGCGACGGTTAAGCAAAGTACGCCAATAAGTACTAAATCAAAATTAAAGCGCTCCATTTGCAATAATGGCGGCATTAAGGGATGAATTTTTGCGGGCTGAGTTTTGAGCTTCTTGTTGAGCATCAACACCAATAAACTTTGAATGGCTGCTAGCAATAATAGGCTGAAACTAATAATCGCCAGCCAAATATGCAGTATTCCAACCGTATCGCCTGTTAGCTTTAATACTAGTGGCTTATGCGGGATTAAACTCGCGAATAAGACTAGTGCAGCAAACAAAGCCGTGTAGAGCATCATGTGCGGCGTTTGGTGGCGGAAGCGGTAAATGGCTATGATCAGCACCAGAATAAAAGCCACTAGGGATAATAAATTAAACAAGGATAAATTCTGCCCAGCACCAGTTTCTATGGATAAATACAAGGCATAGAGGTGCCAAGCCATTGGCGCAAAGGGCAAAAATTTGCTCCAACTGGGTAAATTTTGTTTAGGATGTTTCAGGCGCAAGGCAAAAAAGCCCATTAAAGCCAAATAGGCAATTGCCGTAATGATATTTATGCTTAATGACATGATTTTAACTTATTGTATTCTTTGAGGTTTTTCAGCTATTGCCATTAGTTACCTTTGATTGGCAAATAGTATCACAAATTGAGCAATGATCCGCTATAATGCGCCCAATTGAAATAGAAATTAATTTCCCAATAATTATAGATATGAATAACGAAAATATTGGGATTGAGGAAGATTAATGTTTGAAAGTTTAAGTGATCGTCTTTCTGGTGCCTTAAAGTCCATCCAGGGCAAGGCCAAAATTACTGAAGATAATATCAAAGATACGCTACGAGAAGTGCGTATGGCCTTATTGGAAGCGGATGTTGCCTTGCCGGTGGTGCGCGAGTTTGTCGCTTCGGTAAAAGAAAGAGCGGTTGGCACGGTTGTTGGTAAAGCGCTCGATCCAGGCCAAGAGTTCATCAAGATCGTTAATGATGAAATGATCAAAGCCATGGGCGAGGAAAATGACTCGCTTAATTTAGCCGCCAAACCGCCAGTAGTGATTTTAATGGCGGGTTTACAAGGTGCCGGTAAAACCACTTCTGCCGGTAAGCTTTCTCATTTATTAATTAATCGCGAAAAGAAGTCAGTGATGGTGGCTTCTGCTGACGTCTATCGTCCTGCGGCGATCAAGCAACTTGAAACTGTTGCTGGCGAAGTTGGCGCAACATTCTTCCCAAGTTCCACTGAACAAAAGCCAGTTGATATTGCTAAAAACGCGATTGAAGAAGCTCGTAAGAGCTTTATGGATGTGGTCATTATCGATACCGCGGGTCGCTTAGCGGTTGATGAAGAGATGATGGATGAAATCAAGGCGTTATATGCTGCGATTGAGCCAACCGAGACTTTATTCGTCGTGGACTCTATGACAGGTCAAGATGCGGCTAATACTGCGAAAGCCTTTAATGATGCCTTGCCATTAACCGGTGTGATTCTAACTAAAGCTGATGGTGATGCACGTGGTGG
>JABXIW010000036.1 GCA_013372875.1 Gammaproteobacteria bacterium
GGGAAGAACCGTGGGATCCGGCATTTCTAAAAGCGCTCGGTGCGATTCCTTGTCCTTATCATCGCTATTTTTACCAAACAGACGCTATGTTGGCAGAAGAAAAGCAGAGCGCAGATGAAAAAGGGACTCGCGCAGAGCAAGTCATGGAAACCGAAAACGCATTGTTTAAGCTCTATCAAGATCCGAACTTAGACTACAAACCGAAAGAGTTGGAAGAGCGAGGGGGAGCATATTACTCAGATGCGTCACTCAATCTCGTCGACTCTATTTATAACAACCGTAACAGCATTCATGTCGTAAACGTTTTAAACAACGGCGCGATCAATGGCCTACCGGATGATGCCGTGATTGAATGCAGTGCAGTGATTGGTAGTTGGGGGGCAAAACCACTTGCTGTTGGTGAGCTATCAAACAACATCAAAGGACTACTGCATCAAGTGAAAGCTTATGAGCAGTTGACGATAGAAGCCGCTGTTGAAGGTAACTACGACAAAGCATTGATGGCATTAACGAATAATCCTTTGGTGCCAGACATTGGTCGAGCGAAAGCGATATTGGATGAGCTGTTAGCGGTTAATGCGCCTTATTTGCCTCAATTTAAACTTACAGCGTTGTAATACTAAGGAAGAGCGTCAATGAAAGTCATTTTTAATGCGGACGATTTTGGTCTGACTCAAGGTGTTAATAACGGCATTGTAAAGTCCCATCAAGATGGTGTCGTGAAATCGACTACTATGATGGTAGGGATGGATGCCGAGCAGCATGCAATCGAGTTAGCCCATCAAAATCCAGACTTAAAAATTGGCGTACATCTACGGTTTACAGCAGGTGCTCCTCTCACGGAGCACCCAAACTTAACCAATGGTAGAACGCATTTCGTCAAATACAGTGAATTGTGGAACAAGCAAGATTTTGAAGCTCAAGCGGTTTACGATGAAGCTAAAGCTCAAATTGATCACTTCTTGTCACTTGGACTAACGCTCAGTCACCTTGATAGTCATCATCATGCTCATACGCACCCCCAGATTCTTCCTATTGTTCAGAAACTCGCGAAAGAGCACCGCGTGCCACTTCGCGGAAGTGGTATCTGTCATCAACCAATGACGACAAGCTATTTCTTTACCGATGAGTTTTACGATCAAAAGGTAAGTTTGGACGGATTAATGCAACACCTTTTGAGCTTAAAAGAGAATTACGATGTGGTAGAGGTGATGTGTCATCCTGCTTATGCCGACCAGCCCCTTATTATGAAAAGTGGCTATGCACTGCAAAGAGAGTTAGAGCTACAAGTGCTCACATCTCTCATTCTAAAAGAGCAATTGGCGCAGCATGGTATAGCCGTCACGGATTACTCCGCACTCGTTTCTACCAGCCAAGTTGTAGTTGTATGATTAAGGCTGCCAGATTCGACCCCTATAGTCACCTTACGAATTGCTGGCAGCCATTTTTCGAATAAAAACATTCATTATTTATTAGCAGTTGGATTCATTAGCATTATGGCAAGGATTAAAGATGTCGCCGAACTCGCCGGTGTAAATCGTTCTACCGTTTCTCGCATCATTAATGGGGAAGGAAAGTTTCGTGAAGAAACTAGAAAAAAAGTAGAACAAGCCATGG
Organism: Gammaproteobacteria bacterium; assembly: GCA_013372875.1. Next base: position 1,618 of record JABXIW010000036.1, read on the forward strand.
CGCAATTGAATTACCGTCCAAGTGCGATCGCCCGTTCTCTTGCAACATCGTCAAGTAATATGGTCGGTTTGTTGGTGACTTATTACACCGGTGGATTTTTCGGTGAAATGATGGAGCAAGTGCAAACGGAATTAGACATTCATAAGAAGTTTCTCATCACTGCGCAAGGTCATCATTCTGCTGAAGGAGAGAAAGAAGCGATTCAGCGTTTCAACGATCTTCGTTGCGATGGCTATGTTCTGCATAGTCGCTATTTATCCGATGATGATCTACGTGAGTTAGCAAAACTTCCTACGCCTTTTGTGCTTCTCGATCGTTATGTTGAAGGGATTGAAGAGCGCTGCATTACGTTTAATCACCACCATGCAAGTCGTATCGCTGTTGAGCACTTAATCGCTGGTGGCCATAAAAACATTGCCTGTATTACCGGGCCATCCCTACGTCACAATAGTTTGCTCAGAAAGCTTGGCTATGTTGATGCAATGAAAACAGCGGGCATCGACATTGATGAAAGTTGGTGTGAAGAAGGGAATTACGGCAGACAAAGCGGTTATGATGCGATGGCTTCCATTTTGAAACGTCACCCAGAGGTAACCGCAGTATTTTCATGCAGCGAAGAAATGACGGTTGGGGCGATGCAATATCTTCATGAGCATAAAATTTCGGTGCCGGAGCAAATCTCTTTGACCAGTTTTGACAGTGTAGACCTATGTGAAAGTTTGTACCCGACGGTATCTGCGGTGCATTTCCCTATTAGTGATATGGCGCGAGCAGCTGTGCAAACGTTAATGGGGTTAGTAAAAAAACAGGAACACATAGAAAAACCTGTCTTCGAAGCCAAGCTAAAACTGCGTCATGCGGATCGAGTATTAAAACAAGACTCTGATTGATACTTAGGTATGAGCTTGATTCAAATTATGAACAACACATTGGTTCTTAACGCGAATGACTCGCACTTGTGAGTTCTTATTGATGAATTTATTTACAGAATCTACTACTATTCTTGGTTTATCGTGAAAACTTAATAGTAGTGAAAAAGTGGCAGCAATTAAACTTA
>JABXIW010000079.1 GCA_013372875.1 Gammaproteobacteria bacterium
AAGCCAACTTCGCCCGCTTTCAGCTCCGCCAAATCATGTCGCTTAGGAGTAAAAATACCGACATGATCGACCACATGAGCTTTACCCGTGGACATCACCTGCATTTTTTCGTTTTTCTTGATTCTTCCTTGCATCACCCGTACTAACGAGACAACACCAAGATAATTATCGAACCAAGAATCGATGATCAGAGCCTGTAACGGCGCATCGGGGTCGCCATAAGCAGGTGGAATATCTTTAACAATAGACTCAAGCAAATCCTCGATGCCAATGCCTGTTTTGGCAGAACATTGCACCGCTTCCATCGCTTCGATGCCGACAATATCTTCAATTTCTTGGATCACACGCTCAGGTTCAGCCGACGGCAAATCAATTTTGTTGAGTACCGGCACCACTTCGAGATCTTGCTCAATAGCGGTATAGCAGTTAGCCAAAGTCTGGGCTTCTACCCCTTGCGCCGCATCGACCACTAATAGAGCACCTTCACAGGCAGCAAGCGATCGTGAAACTTCGTAGGAAAAGTCCACATGGCCAGGCGTATCAATGAAATTCAATTGATAAGTATTACCGTCTTTGGCTTGATAATCCAAAGTCACGCTTTGCGCTTTAATGGTAATACCGCGCTCGCGTTCAAGATCCATCGAATCTAAAACTTGCGCTTCCATTTCGCGCTCAGACAAGCCGCCACAATACTGGATCAAACGATCGGATAAAGTCGATTTACCGTGATCGATATGAGCAATAATGGAAAAATTTCGAATAAAATCTGTATAAGCCATAAATGGGGCGGAATCTCTTAGCCAATGGAGCTGTAAAGCGCCGTATTGTATAGGAAAAGCAGCTTATTACAAAGCATTGATAGCAGTATAAAACAAAGGCCAACATCAAGCTGGCCTTATTCGATATTTACTTAAAAATTAATTATCGTAAATAAACCATACGGTAATCACTTCCCGATTGGCCAGTTACTAAAATCAATAACTTATTGGCGTTTGAGAAGTCTTTCATGGCCTTATAAAAGTCATTGGTGTTCTCGATTTCGCGCTGGTTGATTTCAGTGATGACATCACCTTGCGAAATACCCGAACGCTGAGCAGGACTGCCAGGCTCAACTTCAGACACCACCACACCTGAATCCACACCAAGCTGATTACGTACAAAGTTACCAATATTTTTCACTTCGATGCCCAGTCGATTCTCATCAGATTCAGGCTGTACCTGGGCAAAGTCATCATCACGCGCAACCAGTACCGTTGCAAAGTCACGCAGCTTGCCATCACGATAGCCTTTCATCTCAATTTTGCTACCAGGAGCGATTTGCGCAATAAAATATGGCAGATCTTGGTGATTCTTGACACGATTACCCTCAATTTCAGTAATGATATCGCCGCGTTTAATTCCTGCTTTCTGCGCAGGCGAGTCAGGTTGTACGCTATTAATCAAAGCGCCACCCACCGTTGGTAACTCAAAATAATCCAAAACGCCCTGATCCACTTCTTCGTAACCGACGCCTAAATAGCCACGAATAACCTTGCCATTTGAGGCCAATTGCTCGCCCACCGAATCGGCTAAGTCAATTGGAATGGAGAACGATAAGCCCGTAGAAATCATCGGGTTATAAATCATGGAGTTAATACCTACTACTTCGCCATCAAGGTTAATCAGTGGACCGCCCGAGTTACCACTATTAATCGCCACGTCAGTTTGGATAAAAGGTACAAATGGAGAGCCCACGCCACCACGACCTTTGGCGCTTACGATGCCCGCAGTTACGGTTTGCTCTAAATTGAAGGGCGCACCAAAAGCCAAGACCCATTCGCCAACTTTTAAATCGCGCGATGAACCCAGCTCCACTGGACGTAGATTCAAACCTTTGGGATTAATCTTGATCAGCGCTACATCAGATAAAGCATCACTACCGATAATAGTCGCATCATATTCTCGACCATTGTGTAATTTGACCGAAACCTTATCGGAATTATTAACCACATGGTGATTGGTCAGGATATGCCCTTGCTTGTCGATAATAAAACCAGAGCCACCCGCTTTACCAATGGCGCGGCCACGTTGGCGCACATCCACTTTAATGCTAACCACGCTTGGCTGAATTTCTTCAACCAGCTGGGTAAAGTCTGGAAAACGCTCCGCTTGAGCAGGACTGGCGATTACAAGGCTGGAAAAAACAAACCCTAATGCAATTAAGCTTTTTTTCATTCGTACTTCTCTCTCTTAAAAATAAGCTACTGATTATTCTATAGGGTTTGAAAGTTAGAAATTCAATGGGTTCAGATTATTTTTCGAAGAAATTTAGCTAAGATGTTTCCACTTGTTTCACAGCAATAGGTCTGCTGACAATTCTTAACAAAACGGGTTCTAATTGCTTGTTTTTGCTCAATTTATCACCAAAACGACGTACCGTTAAGAAACCGCCAATAAGTCCCAAAAATCCAACAGCAATTAGCCATGGTTCGGTTAAACTCGGCAATAGATAAGTAGTGATTAAAGTCACAGTAAACATCACCGCCAGTGGCAATAAATAGACTAGCAATGAGGATTTGATCACCAGGTCTTCTGGAATACCGACTTCGACCAAATCACCCGTTTGGGCATGGATTGAGTTGCTAATTGGCGTGATAAAGGAGCGCTCACCAAAGGCTTTGCTGATAATACCAGTACCGCAACTGCTATTGACTTGGCAGCTGGAACAAGAGGCTTTACTGACGGTTTGCACCATCGCTAGATCCGCTTTTATTTCAACTATTTGACCTTGTTCTTTGAGCATAATCTAAACTTTTCTAGGCTAAAAAAAAGCCCATCACTGGGGATGGGCCATTATACCTTGCTTGGCACTTATGAGGGCAATCAATAAGTGCTATTTGTCCTGGGTTTGTTTTGGGGTAATAATCTGTTTTTCGGCTTCTTTTTTCGCAGCGTCTTCTGCTTCAGCTTGAGTTGGAACTGTTACAGCAACCGCCTGCTGATTAGAAACCGTTTGAATGTTTGGTAAGCCAAGATTCTGAGCTTGTGATAACTCAGTAAATAACTGATGCGCTTGTTGTAATTGAGCTCTATCCACCGCAGGTGCTTGAATCTCAGTGGCCGCTAATGTTTGTATTGGCGTTTGCTCAATCGTTTGAGTTCCAAAGTTTAATAAGGCAACCAATGCTACTGAAGCAGCAATGGCCATACCGCCGATTTGCTTGCCAAAACGTGCTGGCATACTAATCACATTGCCCGACTGCTCGGATTGAGGCGTTTTATCGCCGCGCGGCGCTAAAACCGTCGCTTCTTGAGACAAGGCAGACATAACCGAATCGGCAATGCAAACGTCAGGCGCAACCGCTTCATTGCGCATCAAATGGCTCACCAATTGATAACGGCTATAGGTTTGCTTGGTTTTTTTATCACCAATCAACTGCTCTAAATCATTTTTCGACTTCAAATCACCATCAAGAAACTTGCTAGCCATTTGCTTAGAATCGAAAACCATACTTTATCCTCATTAACCCTTGCTTTTGCCACCCTAGGCAACAAAAACACTTTGAAAGCAATTAAACTTTTTATATAACCTTATATTTCAACTAGTTAAGCCGCTTTTTGCCTAGTCTTGTGTGGTTTTTATCAATCAATTTCCAAACAAGATGCTTAAATAGTTAACCAATTGACTGACCCTTTGGTAAAAAGTTCACAAAAATTGTAAATATTTTTGTCATTTGGTCATTTTTTCCACAAAAAACCTGAAAAATAGCTAAAAACGCGAAATTAGGAGCGCCAGCCTTTTTCCAACAAAGGCGCAATTTTTTGGTCAATCGCATCACGCGCCCTGAAAATCCGTGAACGTACCGTGCCCACAGGACAGTCCATCACTTCGGAAATTTCTTCATAGCTCAAACCTTCCATCTCGCGCAAAGTGATGGCGGTTTTTAAATCTTCTGGCAGCTCATCAACGGTTGCAAAAATCAGATCGCGGATCTCATCACGGAACATCAAACGCTCAGGACTACCGGTATCTCTTAGCGCATCGCCACCTTCATATTGCTCGGCTTCAATCGCATCGATGTCTGAGCCAGGCGGTCGGCGACCGCGCGAAACTAGGTGATTTTTAGCGGTATTTATGGCGATTCGATACAGCCAGGTATAAAAAGCACTGTCGCCGCGAAAGCCAGGTAATGCGCGATAGGCCTTGATAAAAGCCTCTTGCGACACATCCATCACTTCATCAGAATCTTTGACGAAGCGAGAAATCAGGTTCATGATTTTGTGCTGATATTTACGCACCAATAAATCAAACGCCGACTTATCCCCCGCCTGTACGCGAGCGACTAATTCAGCATCTTGATTAGGCTCAGTTTTGGGCTGAGCCGTGGTTGTGTTATCACTATCGGTTTTATTGATAATTCTTCTCTTGTCGCTGTTCATAGCGCACCAATTATTGATTCTTTATTGTATCGGCTTGTGCGGCTAAAGGAAAATCGACTATGCCAATAGGATTGGCCAGCACCTTGTGCTACAGTCCAGTTAATTTGCCGCAAGGCCATTTATATGGCTTATTTACCACTAAAGACCTATAACTTTTTATAGAGTTCAATTGGAAATTAAAAAAACACAACAATCATGGCTAAACCGCACTCAAATAAATCGCAACATCAAACCGATGTTTTAGTCATTGGCTCTGGTGCCGCAGGCCTTTCCGCCGCCCTGAGACTAGCTCATTTGGGCAAAGTCACGGTGTTAAGCAAAGCTGAAGTGACCGAAGGCTCAACCTTTTACGCCCAAGGCGGCATTGCTGCGGTATTGCATGAAAATGATAGCGTCGATGCGCACGTTGCCGATACCCTGATTGCTGGTGGCGGTTTGTGTGATGAGGCTGCGGTGCGCTTTACGGTGGAACATTCCACTGAGGCCATTCACTGGCTGATTGACCGCGGCGTGGTGTTTAGTAAGCAAGATCAAGAATACCACCTAACCCGCGAAGGCGGTCATAGCCAAAGGCGCATTATTCACTCGGACGATGCCACCGGCAAAGCGGTCTCTACGACCTTAGTGGCAGCGGTCAAAGCCGAGCCTAATATTGAAATTTTGGAACATTATATAGCGGTAGATCTAATCACTGAGCACAAACTGGGTAATAACGATCGTGATAACCGCTGCGTAGGTGCTTATATTCTAAACCTGGCGGCAGATCGGGTCGAAACCATCAGTGCTCGTTTTGTGATTTTAGCCACAGGCGGCGCCAGTAAGGTCTATCTTTATACCTCGAATCCTGACGTAGCCAGCGGTGATGGTATCGCTATGGCTTGGCGTGCAGGCTGCAGCGTGGCTAATTTGGAATTTAACCAATTCCACCCGACTTGTTTGTATCATCCTGAGGCGCGCAGCTTTTTAATTACCGAAGCCTTACGCGGCGAAGGAGCCATTTTACGTCGTCCTAATGGCGAACGTTTTATGCCAGAGTATGATGATCGAGCTGAGTTAGCACCGCGCGATATTGTGGCGCAAACCATCGACCATGAAATCAAAAAGCTCGGAGTAGATTGCGTTTATTTGGACATTAGTCATAAAGAACCCGAGTTTATCAAAAATCATTTCCCAACCATTTATAACAAGTTGCTCGAATATGGCATCGACATGACGGTGGATGCGATTCCCGTGGTGCCAGCTGCTCACTACACCTGCGGTGGCGTTAAGGTGGATTTAAGCAGTCAAACCGACTTACCAGGCTTGTATGCAATTGGCGAAGTGGCCTGCACTGGCTTACACGGCGCTAACCGCATGGCCAGTAATTCACTGCTAGAGTGCTTAGTATTTGCCCAGTCGGCCGCCAATGATATCGAAAAACATTGGCAAGCCACTGAAAAAGCTAGGATTTTACCCCAATGGGATGACAGTCAAGTTACTGATTCCGATGAGGAAGTGGTGCTCAATCACAATTGGCACGAGTTAAGACAATTGATGTGGAACTACGTTGGCATAGTGCGCAGTAATAAACGATTAGAGCGTGCGTTACGCCGCATTGAATTATTGCAGCAAGAAATTCATGATTATTACGCCAACTTTAAAGTTTCTAATGATTTGATTGAGCTGAGAAACTTGGTGCTAGTAGCAGAACTGATCGTTCGTTGCGCGCAAAAGCGCAAAGAAAGCCGCGGCTTACACTTTACTCTAGATTACCCGCAGGTTTTGAATGAGGCGCTAGAAACTCAGCTCACACCAGATTAAACAAACTCTTTTGATTCTTGCTCAATAAAGCGCAAGGTTCGACACAGATCTCGATAGTCTTTGTCATTCATGCAGTCTTTGGGCAAGAATAATTTTTGCTTAGTGCTTTTCGCGCTTTCCTTGAAGCTAAATTCCAACAAAATCCATAACGGCAAAACCCGCGTATTGGCTTCAATTTGAATTTGTGTTTTGTGACTACCTTTGAGCAGATACCAAACGCCCTCGTGCCAATGAACAGCTTGGTAGTTTTTTAAACTATATCTGAAATATCTCAGGCTCACCAATGCCGCTAAAATCATCGAAACTATCAGTAGTAATAGCCAATAGAACTCAATGTCAGGCTTTAAAAGCCATAGCATGACTAGAATAAATGCGATTAAAAATCCCCAACAAGCGGCAAGGATTTTGAGGCTGGTGCTGGGTTGTTGAAACTTAATGGTTAATGGCAAAGCAAATTCCTTTTGCTTAAACTATAGCTAGTTTAGTTGTTGCTGAATATAATTTCGAATCTTCCCGCTCAAAGCCGCAAACTCAGGTTTAGGTGCTTCAAAGCCCATCAGCCAAGCATAAAGATCGGGATCATCTTGTCCTAAAAAGGCTTTAAAATGCTCAATCTCAGACGCTGTCATTTGAGCAAACTCTTGCTGCAAGTAAGGCGTCAAGATCACATCCAACTCCAACATACCGCGTCGAGTTGCCCACAAGAGCGCTTTCAATTCCGCCTGATTTTCGTTTTCACTAGCATTCATAGTCAATGGCGTGCTTTAAATAATTAAATTCGACCCAATTATAGCTTTGATAAAGTAAAAGGATAGTGCAAAAGCACTAAAGATCAGAGTAAAATTTCCATCACTAAAAAGATAAGCCAAAACATTCTATGAGCCAAGCGATTGCTTACCAAGCATTAGATCATTACCAAGTCCTGCGTATTTCAGGCGCAGACAGCCATAAATTTTTGCAAGGGCAACTGACTTGTGATTTAAACGATGTGAATGGCGAGCAAGCCGTTTTAGGCGGCTATTGCAACGTTCAGGGCAGGCTGCACGCGACTTTTTACATCTTAAAAGCTAGCCACGATTATTTAATGATCTTACCCACAGGCGTTGCCCAGCACTTGTTGGAGACTTTATCTAAGTACGCGGTATTTTTCCAAACCGAATTGAGCCTTGAGCCCAATATGGCCTTATTAGCCATTAAGCCTAGTTCAGAAGCACCACATTTATCTCAAATCAGTCTTGATGAGTTTGGAGCGCAAAAGCTGGTCATTGGCAATCTAGAGTTGGTTGTTTTACCCAAACTGCATTTAGCTGACTTTATGGCTGACGAGCTGTCGCAAGCACAAACCGCAACGCTGGATTTAATGGGCTTGGAACAAATTGAGCAAGGCATTCCGATGGTTGAAACTGTCACCATTGAAAGCCTGCTGCCCCACTACATTGGCTTGGCGCAAAATGGCGGCGTTAACTTCGAAAAAGGCTGCTATACAGGACAAGAAGTAGTGGCCAGAATGCATTATCGCGGCACTCTAAAAACTCACCCACAGCTAGCCAGCATCAAAACCCAAGAGCCATTAGCCGCTGGCAGCGAAATTTTAAATGGCGATGATAAAAAAGTTGGCGAGCTGATCAACAGTGCTTTTGATGGCGAGCAGTTAAAAGCTATTATTAGCCTCGCCGACAAGGCACTGGATAGCGAATTAAGCTGTCATGGAGCTGCGGTATCCATCCTAGCTTAGTCTTTATAGAAACCCATCAAACCAAGCTCAAGTTCTGTATTGGGCTTGGGGTTTTAATCATTGCCTTGCTAACCTTTGGGCATAAAATCTACCCTATGATCATTGACGCTCTATCACCTCGTCAAATTGCTAGCTGCTACTTATTAGCTCTAGTTTTATTTAATATAGGTCTGATCCCTATAACCGCATTAAGTTGGTTTAAAACCAAGCCTCACAAGTGGCTATATGCAACGCAAAAACTCTTTTTGCTTTGTTATTGCCTGTGTTTTATTTATGTCCTTTACGGGCTAGTCACCTACTACATTGTCTGATCTGAGTTCTCCAGCGCATAGCGAGCAGCATCCACCAACAACTGAGGATTAACTCGGACTTTATAATTGGGGTTAACGTATTCAAATTGAATTGAGCCTGCTTGATCAAGAATAAATACCGCAGGAACAGGCAAAATACTGCGTGAATCGCCCTCTAAATAATGGGTTTGACCGCCTACTGACTTAATCTTGTCCGAGTACTCTTTAGGCACATAAAATGCCAAGCCAAACTTTCGAATGGTTTCTAGGCTAAAATCTGAAGCTAATTGATAATCCAGTTTTTTATCTGTGATGGATTTATTAAGCTCATCAGGAGTATCAGGGCTAATGGCTATAATCTGATAACCTAACTCTCTAATTTGTTCTTCGGCGGCTTGGATTTGGCTCAGTTGGGCATTACAAAATGGGCACCAACCGCCGCGATAAAACAACACTATCGTCGGTTGTTTGGCAGCTTTTTCGCGTAATTTAAAAGGCACTCCATCGGTACTAAACAAGGTCACATCGGGAACGGTTTCACCAATCAAAATAGGAGTCACTTCGGCAGGCTTTTCAGCAATCTTGGTTCGGTCCAATCCGTGGGCACTGGCATTAAATCCAAGCAATGCCATTAATATCATCATTAAAGTTAATTTTTTCATGTTTTCATCCTAGCAAAAAGTTACACCTTAGATTAACTTCCAGCCTTATTGTTACAAACCTCAATGCAAATATAAATTATTGTTAAATCTTGCCTGAAATTGTTCAGCAGCAGCCTTTATTGAGCTAGGATTAAATAAGCGAATTCTTTATGCCAGCAGCGAAAATTTTGCTACTATGAAGTAGCAGGGAATGAAGGAAGCATTAATGAGCCGAGCCTACTCGAAAGTTGAGAAACTGGAAAAACGACAAGAAATTCTAATGTCGGCCGAAGACTTGTTTATCAAGCAAGACGGTGAGTTTCCAACGGTTAGCGCTATTTGTACCTACAGCTCAATGGCAAAAGGAACTGTCTATTTATATTATAAAAATAAGGAAGAAATTTATTTGGCGCTGCTTGAGAAATATTTTCAGCAGTGGCTCGATCCAAGCAATATCAATAGTGATGACCAAAGCATCGATAGCGTCATTGAAGCATTGGTTAGTTTTGTAATTAAAAATCCTTATAAATTCAAACTACTTAATCACCGCCATTTTCTTGAAACCAAAGCTGATACACAAAAAGTGGTCGAATTTTATCAAAACTTGATGGGATTGTTCGGCAAAATCACTAGCTTTATCGCAGACTTCTTAGATGAGCCAATTGAGAAGGTTAGCCAATGGTTAATGGATTCTTACTATTACACTCAAGGCGTTTGGCGAACTGCTAACCCGGCATATAATATTCAAGCAGCTCTAGCCAAAACTGAAATGGCCATTTTTATGCCTAATTTTGAAATGAATACAAAACGGCTTATGAAGCTTTTATGGCAACAAAGTTAAAACTAGATTAGCCAAACTCACTTTCATCGAACCAAAGTTTAGTGCCAATGGCGAATAGCACTAGAATTGCCACCGCCAAATAAACTAAAAACTGCGGATCCAATAAATATTGTTCAACCGTCTGATACCAGCTAACTTGCATAAAACTGTTCAAGGCTAACATGACCACCGCCAACCCGAGCATACTAGCCAAGCCTAATACCATGATACGAGTCTGATAGGCTTTTTCGATGCGCTTTAGCACCCCTTGAACAAAATCATCGGAGAGCAAATTTTGATGATACTTTAGTAATTTCTCTAACATAATATTACCTACTGGCATTTACCTACCTAAACTAGGCAACCAACTGACTCTTTTCAAGCAATTGGTGTAACTTTACTTTAGCACGCTGGATGTGCGATTTCACTGTACCCAAGGGAAAACCTGTGACCTTCACAATATCTGAATGGCTCATTTCCGCTGACATAAACAAGGTCATAACCACCCTTTCATCAGCAGACAAACGCTGCATCAACTTTTCTGCCAACAGATCTGCTTCTAAAGCACTTTGCGGCTCGCTGATCAAAATGCTTTGATTTTCATCAAGTTCAAGTAAGGGCTGTTTTTGAATTTGCTTTAAAAACAATCGATAAGCAATGGTGTGCAGCCAAGATTTGAACGAGCCTTTACCTTGATAGGTGTGCAATTTTTGAAATGCCAAAAAGAATGCCTCTTGCGCCAAATCGTCAGCCAAATAAGTGTCGCCGGCGGTTAAGCGGCGCAAAAACTGGCGGATCATGAGCTGATAACGCTCTACCAGCTGAGTAAAAGCATTATGATCAGAAGAGCTGAGGGCTAATGCCACCAGCTCTTGATCACTTTTTTGGCTTAAATCCATAATTAGCTTATAACCACTGCCTTATTAGTCATCGTAACGGTTGAGCTTCCAAACCAATAAGAAACCAGCGCCCATGAAAAATGGCAACATGGAAATGATTCTAAAGGCTTCTTGCGGATCTTTATGACTAAACATAAAACTGGCAGTAAAAAATGCAATACCAATCGCAGCCAAAATAATTCCGCGACGCAGATCCTTTACCCTTGGCGGCTGCGCTGCTTTGCTTTGACTTAACTTTTCTAACAACTCAGGCGTCAAGTTGGTACCATTTTCAACCGCCTTTTCTATAGTTTTCAATGTGGCCACCTTGTTTTTATGTCCAAATGAAAAGTAACTAATAATTACCGCTGCCAATGAAGCAAATACAAAAAATGGAATTAAAATTTCAGCTTCCATAGTGTTTCCTCTCGTAAATTAATGTCTCTTTGTCTATTAGAGTCACCCTGCAATCAATTTAGATGCAATTATTTTCAAAAAACGCAAAAAAGCACAAAAAAAGCCGGACTAGCCGGCTTCTGTAGGGTTATCAGCATGATTATTTACTAGCCGTAATCCAGGCTTTGATCTTATTTTCCAAGATATTCAGCGGTAAAGCGCCATCTTTTAGCACTTGATAATGGAACTCACGGACGTCGAAACCATCGCCTAACTCTTTTTCCGCTATATTGCGTAATTCGCGAATTTTCAGCTGGCCAATTTTGTATGCCAAGGCTTGACTTGGAATGGCCATAAAACGTTCGGCTTCAGAAACCCGGCGCGCTTCGGCTACAGGCGAATTGGCTTCCATATAATCTAAAACCTGCTGACGCGTCCAACCTTTGGCATGGAAGCCCGTATCCACCACCAAACGAATAGCACGCCATAACTCTGCCGCTAAAGCTCCAAAATATTGGTAAGGATCGGTATAAACACCCATTTCTTTACCCAATGACTCAGAATACAGGCCCCAACCTTCGATATAAGCAGTAGTACCACCAAACAAGCGGAACTTAGGCAGGCCTTGCAACTCTTGCTGCGTAGAAATCTGGAAATGATGACCTGGTACAGCCTCATGCAAATACAAGGACTCTACGGCCCAGCTTGGTCTAGCCGATAAATCATAGGTATTTACATAGAAAATACCTGGGCGCGAACCATCCGGCGCTGCGCGTTGATAAGAAGCACCTGAAGCTGATTGCTCGCGAAATGGCTCAACTGCACGAATTTCAAACTGCGCTTTAGGGATCACCTTAAATAAACTCGGCGCGGCCTGATCCAATTGCTCACGCAGGCTTTCATAAGCATCAAGCATGGCTTGCTTGGTTTCAAATTGGAACTGTTTAGAGTTTTTAGTAAATTCAAAAAACTCCTGCATCGTGCCTTCAAATTCCACCTCATCCATCACTTTTTGCATTTCTTTATGGATTCTGGCGACTTCGTCTAAGCCAATCTGGTGAATTTCATCAGGAGTTAAGTTGGTGCTAGTGGTTTGCTTCACTTTAAAAGCATACCAATCTTTACCATTGGGCAAAGACACCATGCCATGAGTATCTCTTGCTGCAGGCAAATACTCTTGTTCAATAAACTCATGCAATTTGGCATAGCTAGGGACTACCACGCCTTTAATGGCAGCAACATAATCTGCTGCTAAGCGCTTTTTATCTTCTTCAGAAAATTCCTGTGGCATATTTTTTACTGGGCCATAAAACAAACTTTGTTCCACATCATCCACAATATGAGCTTGCAACTGTGGCAACACTTTTTGCATCAAAACTTTCGGCTGAGTAATGCCTTTTGCCATGCCTTGACGCATATTATCAATGGTGACATCGACACCCGCTGGCAGCTCTGACAAACGGCTGAGCCAGTTTTCATAATCTTTAACTGTGTTAAAAGGCTGTGCCGATTGCCCAGAACCTAGCATTGCAACAAAATTAAACGGGTTATAAAACTGCTGAATGGGCTGCAAATGGTCTAAATATTGTTCGCCAGCTTTTTCAGCCAAACGTTCATCTTTAAAGATCTGATAACTCAATAAATCTTGCCCAGCTAATTTGGACGCATCAATTTGATTAATTTTATTAAGATACTCTTGATTAAAGGCTCTTTGCTTGGCCAAGCCCTCTTTCGAGCCTAAATCGCCAAAACGGTCGTTATAACGATGATCGCCCTGGAAAGTAGCCATAACTGGATTTAGCTCCAACATCTTTTCCCAATAGTCGGCATAGATCTGGTTAGCTTTTTCCGCTTCAGAGATTTTGACGGCTTCTTTCTCAAGTTTCGCAACTTCAGCTGACTCAGCCACTTTATTTATTGAAACAGGCTTGGCCTCTTTGACTGGCTGTTGCTCTTTGTTGCTATCGCCAGAGTCACAAGCGGTTAACAAAGCCAGCGACACTGCCAAGCTAATACTAGTAACTAGATGTTTTTTCACTATTTTTCTCCATCCAAAACTTTAAAATTCTGTCTTTATCATACTCAACAAACAGCGAATGGCAATTAGATACTTCACGCATTTGAACAGTAAAATGTCGCTCGTTAATAAATTGTTACATCCAATTAAGCTGCCAGCTAAACCTTTTGCATCCAATTTGCGTCTTAACAGTATCTAACTATTGATAATTAAGAATATGACGAGGGAAAATTCATGATTAAATCATTAAGCATTATATCCACTTTAGTAATCGGTTTAGCGGCTCCATTAAGTCTTTCTGCATTAGAAACAGAGCGCCAACTGACTTTGGATGCGACCAATATTCAGTCTTTATTGGTGGATACTGGAGCTGGTTCCTTAAACATCCAGGGCAAAGCTGGCATTAAAGAGATACAAGTCAAAGCTCAGATCAGCGTTGATGGCGTTGATAAAGACGAAGCCGATGAATGGTTTGCCGATCACATGAACTTGTCTCTGACCAATGACAATGGCCAAGCTATTTTCTGCGCCAGTTTTAGTTATAGCAGCAAATCAAAATGCTCCACCAAAAAGAAGTTAAGAGACAGTTGGTTTGGCTGGAATGATGAGCGAAAAATCGATGTCACCATTTACATGCCAGAAAATTTAGCCTTGGAAGTTGATGACGGCTCTGGCAATACTGAAATTCGCGATATCGCCAGCAAAGTATTTGTTGATGATGGCTCGGGGCATTTAGAAATTGCAAATATTGCTGGTAATTTAAAAGTCGATGATGGTTCTGGCGATCTAATCATTACCAATATTCAAGGCGATCTTTATGTAGATGATGGTTCTGGAAAACTGATCATCGATCAAGTCACTGGCGAAGTCGAAGTTGACGATGGTTCTGGCAATATCAAGGTGACCAATGTCGCCAAGAAAGTGTATATCGACGATGGTTCGGGCTCTGTAGAAGCCTGCCATTTAGGTGGCGATTTAACGGTCGATGATGGTTCTGGCTCAGTTGACACTTGTGACGACATTAAGGGGCAAGTGGTCATTAAGTAGCAGCAACCTACTAACGAGAATCCTAAGCAGTTCCCTAGCAAGTCAAAGCATGGTGATTTTTGATTTATATTTAATGCCTAGAGCTTAGCTATAAACTAGAAATCACCTTTATCCTTCCGCAAGGGTTAGGTCTTTTTAATGATTATAGCCTTTGTGTCAGCTTTGACCTTTGCCCTAGCTCCTTAGCTAGGGCTTTTTTATGACTACCAACCCACAATTTTTTTAACCTTTGCGTTTAAATTTCATCAAGTCCAACCAGATTAGTCCTATAAATTAGGCATAATAGCCGCTCTTTGAATATCCCTAGCGTTTGAATTTAACGCTAAAGAGTACAAATTATGCAAGCACTCAAGCAAGAACCTCAAGAAAATCAACGCCCTTCATCCCTTACTAAACAAGACCTACTCGACTGTGGTCATGGCAAAATGTTTGGCGAAGGTAATGCAAAATTACCGATTGGTAATATGCTTATGATGGATCGGATCACCAATATCCAAGATGATGGCGGCGAATTTGGTAAAGGCCAAATCGTGGCGGAATTGGATATTAATCCACAACAGTGGTTCTTCGGCTGTCATTTTGAAGGTGATCCAGTCATGCCTGGCTGCCTTGGAGTGGATGCGCTCTGGCAACTTTCAGGCTTTTTCCTGCCATGGCTAGGCCATCCAGGCAAAGGTCGTGCACTGGGTGCCGGCGAAATAAAATTTACTGGGCAAGTACTTCCAACTTCGAAGCTAGTCACTTATATTATCGATATTAAAAGAGTCATTACTCGCAAATTAAAAATGGTTATCGCGGACGGGCGTATGCTGGTCGATGGCAAAGAAATTTATACCGCCAAAGATTTACGTGTTGGCTTATTCCAAAGCACCGATAATTTTTAAAACAATAACTAGGTTTTTCAATGAAAAGAGTTGTTATAACAGGCATGGGCATTGTTTCATGCCTAGGAAATAGTGTTGATGAAGTTGCTGAGTCATTAAAGCAAGGCCGTTCTGGCATCAAAAAGATGGATGCCTATGAAGAGCATGGCTTACGCAGTCATTTGGCTGGCAAACCTGATATTGATGTCAGCGAACACATCGATCGTAAAAAACTACGCTTTATGGGCGATGCGGCAGCCTATGCTTACATTTCCATGCAGCAAGCGATTGATGATGCAGGCTTATCTGAAGAGCAGGTTTCTAATCCACGTACTGGTATCATTATGGGTTCCGGCGGCGGCTCACAAGGCACCCAAGTTGAATCGATTGATATAGCAAAAACTCGTGGCCCAAAAAGAATCGGTCCCTATGCTGTTCCAAAAACCATGGGCTCGACCACTTCCGCTTGTTTGGCAACACCCTTTAAGATTTTAGGCGTGAATTACAGTATCACTTCAGCTTGTGCCACCAGTGCCCATTGCATTGGTAACGCTTACGAGCAGATTCAGCTGGGCAAACAAGACATTATGTTTGCCGGTGGCGGTGAAGAAGAAGACTGGCGTTTAACGGTGCTGTTTGATGCGATGGGCGCTCTTTCTAGCAAATACAATGACTCTCCTGAAACCGCTTCGCGTCCTTATGATTCGACTCGCGATGGCTTTGTAATTTCCTCTGGCGGTGGCTGTTTAGTGTTAGAAGAATATGAACATGCTAAAGCTCGAGGCGCTAAAATCTACGCAGAAATCACTGGCTACGGGGCAACATCAGACGGTTACGATATGGTTGCACCATCTGGCGAAGGCGCAGTGCGCTGTATGCAAATGGCCATGAATACCGCCAAACAGGACATTGATTACATCAACACTCACGGCACTAGCACCCCGGTTGGCGATACAGCTGAATTAGGAGCCATTCAAGAAGTTTTTGCTGACAAAGATAAACTGCCTAACATTGGTTCAACCAAATCTCTAGCAGGTCACTCTCTTGGCGCAACCGGTGTGCACGAAGCTATCTATTCATTGATCATGATGAAAGATAAATTTGTCGCTGCTTCTGCCAATATTAATGAGCTTGATGAAAAAGCCCAAGGTTTGCCAATTGTCCAAAAACGAATTGATGACGCTGACATCAAAGGCATCTTGTCTAATAGTTTTGGCTTTGGCGGCACTAACTGCTCATTAGTATTTGAAAAAGTTTAACGACTTATTCAGTACTTCAATAAAAAAAGACGCTTAAAGCGTCTTTTTTTTAACCAATAACACAGTTTGTTACACTCTTAACTTCGTAAGAATAATACTTTCGATTCTTCCTCTGATATATTCTAAATGACTTGGGAGGATATTATGAAACACAAACTAATAGTCCATTTGCTGATTGGTTTTTTGCTAATTTCATGTAAAGGCGGCGACTCCAATACAGAAAATTCGGCACCTGAAAGCAAAGCAACATTTGAAGTTTTATTAATGGGCAATAGCCATAGTTCCTATAATAATCTTCCTGGAATGTTAGCCACCTTAATAAAAACAGGTACAAATGAATCCGTCTCCACTGCAAATGCACCTGGTTGGGCGTTTTTAGATGAACGTTTATCGGATGGAGTGTCAGAGCAGTTTTTATTATCGCGAAAATGGACTCACGTTATCCTTCAAGCTCAAAAATATTCGACTTCAGGGTTATATAGTTATTCGACAGAGCCTTCAAAGGAATG
This sequence comes from Gammaproteobacteria bacterium, assembly GCA_013372875.1. The sequence goes on from JABXIW010000079.1 coordinate 16,675, forward strand.
GATTAGAAAAGTAAAAAAACAAAACGCCGTTCCAATCATGTTTCCAGAATGGCCACGCAGAGGAAATTTTGAAGAAGGTGTTCGAATTCACTCACTACACGAGTCGATCGTTGCTGCGGAACCGGCATGTTTAGCACCGATTGGGTTAACTTGGGATCAAGTAATTTTGTCTCATCCTTCGCTGACACTGCATAACCCTGATGGGAATCACTCCAATAAGAATGGAGCCCTACTAACTGCTTATGTTCTATATGAAGTCATAACCAAACAGCAAGCGGTAGAGCTACCAGTGATCGATTCGTTAGGAATAGCGGCTTCCATTCAAACTACTTTAAAGGCTGCCGTCAGTGAAGTAGTCGAAGCCAATCCTCCTTGTACATACTTTCAATAACCTTAATAAAAGGAGTAATAGTTTTTAATTAAGGTTTTCTAAACTTTAGTGTCCAGCGATCAGTTTGCCCTGTTACCGATTCGTGGCCAACTTCGTTAGTTAAGTCGTCCTGCGGACGATAGTGCAACATAGAATAATCTTCTAACACAAAACCCGCATCCTGAATCTCTTTAATCGCTAAAACAGGATCGATACGACGACGCTGCTCACTGCTAAAAGGCGTCATATGACGGCGCGTATGATCAATAACGCCATAAATACCACCTGATTTAAGCGCCTTAAAAGCAGCCTTATTGATATTCATACGGCCTGTTTTATCGAAATTATGATAGTTACGGAAAGTCAGCACCATATCTACTGGTTCAACATCAAATTCAAAAGCCTCGATATTATTTAAACGAGTAGTTTCATTACGCGAAGTTTTTGCTTCCACTGGCAAAATGACCATCTTTTCAAAGCCAGCCTTTCCTTTTAAGCTTTCCTCAATCCGATTTGTGAAAATCGCACCATAATACTGGCCTTTTTCCGCTAAAGTTGGCGCTAATAGTTTTGTGTACCAGCCTCCACCAGGGATCAGCTCAATCACTGACATATCATCTGAAAAGCCGAAAAACTCGAGTGTTTCTATAGGCTGACGATTGGCATCTCGTTTAATATCTTTTTCGCTACGAATATCGGCTTTCATTGCTTCAACCATAACCGACTTCCAATGTTCGGCTTTTGTTTCACTCTTCTCTGCAGAATGATCTGCGTATGCAATTCCAGCTATACCTAAAGATAAGCTTAACGCTGTTACAATTAATTTTTTCATGTATTTCCCAAAAAAATAAAAACTACATTATTAAACAGTAAAGATGATTTCAATGTCAAAGTGCTACAAAAAAGCCCGCATTAGCGGGCTTTTATTACTCTGGACGCATATGCGGGAATAACAGTACATCTCTAATCGATGGTGAGTCCGTCAACAACATCACCAAACGATCGATACCAATACCTTCACCAGCCGTTGGCGGTAAGCCGTATTCAAGCGCACGTATGTAATCTGCATCGAAGTGCATAGCTTCATCATCACCAGCATCTTTAGCTTCTACCTGCGCTTTAAAACGCTCAGCCTGATCTTCTGCATCATTCAGCTCTGAGAAACCATTGGCTAACTCACGTCCACCAGCAAAGAACTCGAAACGGTCAGTGATGAATGGATTATCATCATTACGGCGCGCTAATGGAGAAACTTCGGCAGGGTATTCAGTGATAAACGTTGGTTGAATTAGCTTGTCTTCCGCCAATTCTTCAAAGATTTCAATTTGAACTTTGCCTAAACCCCATGAGTCTTCTAGCTTCACATGGAATTTCTTAGCCACTGCACGCGCAGATTCCAAGTCATTAAGTTGATCTAAGCTAATTTCTGGCTGATGCTTAACGATAGCTTCAAGCACTGACATACGCTCGAATGGTTTTCCGAAATCGTAAGTTTCGCCACCAGATTCAAATACCGTTTTGCCTAAAACGTTTTCAACCGTATAGCGCAACATATCTTCAGTGAGGTTCATCAAATCTTGGTAGTCCGCATAACCCCAATAGAACTCTAGCATGGTGAATTCAGGGTTATGACGAGTAGATAAACCTTCGTTACGGAAGTTACGGTTGATCTCAAATACTTTCTCAAGGCCGCCAACCACCAAACGCTTCAAATAAAGCTCT
>JABXIW010000438.1 GCA_013372875.1 Gammaproteobacteria bacterium
ACGTACACCTCGCTCTGCGAACTTCTAATCACTTTTTAGTGATTCAGAATTAGAAAGACCTCCCAAGTGGATGTCTTTTATTTTGTACGAATAATTTTCTCGCAATCTGCGTGTGCAATTTAGCTGTTGCTTTCGTCTTCATCCTTATCTGCTCGCGCGGCGTATTTCACTCCAACAACACACAAACCAAACATGACGAATGGAATCACGGCAGCGGTGTATTCCGTCCAAACCATATGAGAAAAAGACTTCGCCAATATCAGGTGCGCAAACACCAACAAAAATGCGCTAAAGATAGCAACACCCATTAGCCTAAGTTCATGCTTTACCAACTGCTTTTTCATTATTGCTCCTAACCTAAAATGGTTGTCTGCTAGTAATTGAAACACAGCTTCGGATTCGTTCACTGATACAGTTTGAGCAAAAAATAGGTAAACAGTTGGCTAGTGAAGTAATTCTCCGATCTTCTTCACGGCTTCTTCTAGTTCATCGTTGCAGGGTAACGAAGTATTAAGCCTTAGGTAGTTCTCATAATCTGGGCCGACAGAAAACAACTTACCGAATGCAACGGTGATGTTGTCTTCCAATAACTTCTGATAAATCGCTTTTCCGCATTTTGATTCCGGCAGTTCAACCCATAAAGAATAGCCGCCTTCTGGCTGTGTGTAATGAATCGATTTAGGAAAGTACTTATCGATCAGTTCAATGAACTTGGATTGTCGCTGCTCAAGATTCTTTCGAAGTTTTCTAAGGTGATTATCATAGCTGTCGTTTTGCAAATAATGCGCGATACCTTGTTGGATAGGCGCACTACCTGACAAAGTCGAGATAAGTTGCAGTTTTTGCAGATGCTCATTAAAGCGCTTGTTGACCACCCACCCCAGCCGATAACCCGGGCAAAGACTTTTTGAAAATGATCCGCAATGCAACACGCGATCTTGGGTATCAAAAGTTTTAAGCGAACTTGGTTTCTTGTTAGAAAAATAGAGCTCTGAATACACATCGTCTTCAATCAAATACACATCGTGTTTATCAGCAAGCTCGACAATGCGCTGCTTCTTCTCATCATTTAATGACGTTCCGGTTGGGTTGTGAAAGTTCGTCATCAACCAACACGCGCGAACATCATGGTCAGTAAAAGCCGCTTCAATTTGTTGCAATGAGTGCCCGGTGCGCGGGTCTACTGAGATTTCTATCGCCTTTAAGCCCAAACGTTCTATCGCTTGAAGCGCTCCGTAAAATGTTGGCGATTCAACCACGATAGTATCTCCCGGTTGTGTCACGGCCTGAAGGCTCAAATTCAACGCTTCTAACGCCCCTGAAGTAATGACAATGTCATCATGAGTTAACACCATACCTTGTTGAATGTAACGTTGAGCAATCAAACGACGCAGTGATTCAGAGCCCGGCGGTAAGTTATCCAATAACGTCTCTGGCCCCATCTTCCTACCAGAACTGGCCAGATTGCGATTCAACGCATCCAATGGAAACAACGCAGGATCAGGAAAGGCAGATCCGAACTTCATCGCATCCGGTGACGCTTGATTTTTGAGATAGTCGTAAAGCTCATCATTGATGTTAGAGCGATAAACAGAGGTCGCAGGAGGGCTCGGTTCCAAACGATCCAGCTCTGCGGTAACAAAGTAGCCAGACTGAGGTTTTGCCGCGACCCAGCCTTGCGCTTCGAGCAACTGATAAGCTTGCAACACCGTTCCGGCGCTGACGGAATGATTTCGGCTAGTAACACGCACTGACGGCAGCTTTTCCCCTGCTCTCCATGTGTTTTGCTGAATCTGCGTTTTGAACAGTTCAGCCAGTTGGCGGTATCGGTTCATGTTTCCCTCATTTATCACGACCGAGCGAACCTTAGCATACTTCGCGCCCGTATTCTGATAACGCGACTATCAATCTCGAAACGTAATTAATCAATCTTAGTGATATCAATTCGCGATACGAAGTGAGAATTTATGTTCCATACTTTCAAAGGTATGACTTTTATTTCGGGAGAAAATGATGAAAGTATTTACTATGGATGACCTCTCATACCGAGGTGCTCATAAAGGCGTACACAGCTGGGATCACCCAGCCAGCACAACGCCTTACTACTGGCACCCTGACTGGTTACATATTGCAGAAGACGCGCTAGGTGTGCACAAAACAGCGGATCTAGTCGTTCCAGAAGGTGAAACACCAACAGAAGAGCACGCAAAAGAGGCGATTGTTAAGCACATTAATGGTGAATAGCCAGAAGCGAACCTTCTGTTATGCAAGGTTGAGAGCCTTTTGGAACAAAACATGTCTGAATGAGAACTGTGCATCATCGTGAGCAATCTATCGACAGGATAAATAGATTGCTATCACATTAATTTTCATGCCATCTGTTACATTTAGAGGCTAATGGTGATGCACACCTCAACTCATAGACTATGAGAGACGATTATAATGACGAAATACAACGAGAATGACATCAAATATAAAGGCGAGACCAATGGCGTACATACGTGGAGTGTGCCATCAGGACAGCCTTACTACTGGCATCCAGATTGGCTACACGTTGCCGAAGATGCGACAGGGTCACACCCAAAAGAAAAACTAGATGTTCAAGCTGGTGACACCCCAACACAAAAGCATGCGCTTAAAGCAATCCTAAAACACATGAACGATTGGGCGACAGATAAGTTGTCTTCAAATCCTGACATCGAAACCAATGCGGTAGAGTCAGAAATTGAGCTAAAGAAATAGACCTCAACGTTCGATGTAAATTGAATATGCAAGCGCCCCTCACCGTTGGGGCGTTTCTTACCCTTCCCTACTTTTTCCTCCACAACAGGCTCTGCTTACCTCGCAGGATTCACGTTTTAAACCGCCTAAAATCGCTCCTCAGTAGCCATCAGATTCATGAATTGTTCGATTGAATAAATTAGCACCGAATTGCTACAAAACTCCCCTTTACATCCGGATTTAACCAAGGTTTTCATAGCAAAAGCATCGGTTATGTTAGCCTCCTGTTTCAAATCGAAATTTTTTTACGTTTTCTTATCAGTAAGTGTTGTAACGAATATTGCTG
>JABXIW010000378.1 GCA_013372875.1 Gammaproteobacteria bacterium
AAACACCGTCGTCGTCAAACGTTGATGTTCTCAGCAACGTTGGACCACGCAGAAGTGAACGATATTGCTTCTGAAATGCTGAATGCGCCAAAACGTATCGCAGTTGGCGTATCTAACGAAGAACACAAAGATATCACGCAAAAATTCTACTTGTGTGATCACCTTGATCACAAAGAAGCGATTCTGGAACGCGTACTTTCTGAAGCGGAATACCGTCAAGTGATCATCTTTACGGCAACGCGTGACGATACCGAACGTCTAACCGCGAAGCTGAACGAGAAAAAACTGAAGGCCGTTGCACTGAGTGGTAACTTGAACCAGACGCAACGTAACACCATCATGAGCCAGTTTGAGCGTGCGGTGTTTAAGATTCTGGTAACGACTGATGTTGCTTCTCGTGGTTTGGATATTGCGACAGTGACTCACGTCATCAACTTCGATATGCCAAAGCATACAGAAGAATACGTGCACCGTGTTGGTCGTACTGGCCGTGCGGGTAACAAAGGTGATGCGATTTCTCTGGTTGGTCCAAAAGACTGGGATAGCTTCAAGCGTATCGAAACTTACCTACAGCAAGATCTTGCATTCTCAGTGTTTGAAGATTTGAAAGGTAAATTTAAAGGTCTGAAACCACCTAAGAAAGATTTCCGTAATAAGAAAGCGACGACGAAAAAATCGCGTCCTCAAGCGAAGAAAGTGGCGAAGCAACCAGCTAAACGCGACAAGAGCTTCTACAAAAACGTATCGGTGGGTGATGACGTGTTCATCCCTAAGAAAAAGCCTGCGGCACAAAGCTCTGAAGAGTCATTATTGCCTCAGTTCTAAACTGATTCTGATGTTTACAAAATCCGAGTGTTCGCACTCGGATTTTTTATGCCCGTCACTTAGCCAACCCTTGTCTTTTCTTACTAACTGTTTCTCCCAATTCTTACTAACCGTTTCTCCCAATGCTTATATTTGTCTGACTTCGTATAAACAGCACAGATTGCTAATTTAGCAAGATGTTGATTGTGTTTACACTGGTTAAAGCAAACGTTTTTTCAAGCAGGTTAGATAAAAATATTATTTAATTATGAAAATGATAATTGATCTCATTTTTATTTAAGGGCAGAATACGCGGATTCCATTAATCCTATAAATGAATTCGCTCTCTATATGAAATTTACTCATGTTTTTTTAGGGCTCATAGTTACCTCTGGTTTTGGCGCTACTGCCGCTGATGATTTTAACTGGCTGCGAGATGACGCTCGTAAAGATGAGCGAGTTCTTACCTACTTGACGCAGCAAAACCGCAAGACCGAACAGTATCAAAAAAGTTATCAGGCACTGACACAAGATCTGCTGGCACAGTGGGAAACCATGGTGGCAGACAAAGGCGAGCAGCCATGGTCGATTGTGAATGGACGAGAGTGGACGTTAACGCGTCGTGACGGTCGCTACGTGCTGTTATCACGTGCGAGTCAGCATGCACCAGAAAACGCGGTGTTTGATTTCGCTGAGCGACAATCGGCGCATCAATACTATCAACTTGGTCAGTGGCATGTGAGTGGCGATAAACTGCTTTTCACTGAGGATATCGACGGCAGCGAGCAATATCGAGCCGTGGTTGTTGATTTACTCTCAGGCCAATCTTCGGAACTGGCAACACACGTCGATAGTGGTGCACTGTTATCAAAAAATGGAAAAATGGCATACCTTGTAGCAAAGGACAAGCGTACCCAGCGACCTCATCAGATCCTACGTATTTCCACGGAGTCTTTGGCTAAAACAGTAGTATGGAATGAGTACAAATCAGATTGGTTACTCTCTTTTTATCGCGCGGCAGATAGTCGTTACGCCGTACTGCAAAGCAACAACGAGTCAACAACAGAGCAGAAGCTTGTCGATCTAGAAACGGGCACCGTCACCGATTCATTGCGAGTGCCAGAAGTGGGCGTGGAATATTACGCAGATGTCGCGAAAGGGCATGTTTACCTCAACAGTAATCTTGAAGGAAAGTTCGCACTTTACCAAGCCGAACTCACGCCGCTTAGCGCAACATGGCAACGCTTTACCAACCCTAGTGAGCCGCTTGAGCAGTTCTACCTTTATGATGCAGGAGTTGTGGCACTTAGTAAGCCAAACAATGTGTCGACGTTGACGGTGTATTCTTATCAAGGTCAGGAAAAAGTGATACTGCCATTGGAACACGATGGCAATGTCGCTTGGTTGAGCACGTTAGGCGATTTTGAATCAAACAAGATTCGTATCCGAAGCATGTCGATGACCACGCCTCCTCAATGGGAAGAGTTTGATGTAAAAACGCTGACTAAATCTTTGTACTCTCAAGATGCTTACCAAGATTTTGATAGCCAACATTATGTTTCAAAACGAATTTTCATTAAGCACGATGGTGTTTCTGTTCCCGTCTCTTTAGCGTATCGCAAAGACAAATTACACGCACAATCACCCGTGATGATTTATGGCTATGGCGCATACGGTTTTACGATGAAACCGTACTTTATGCCTCAAGTCATAAGCTTGCTCGACCAAGGCGTGATTTACGCTATCGCCCATGTTCGTGGCGGTGGGTACTTTGGCGATGAGTGGCATGAGCAAGGCCGTGGTGTGCGCAAAGCCAATTCTATTGGCGACTTTGTCGCAGCCGCTAAGACGATGAAAACGTTTGAACGCGGTAATAGAGAGGTTTTCGCCATTGGTTCTAGTGCTGGTGGCACGTTGGTCGCGGGAGCGGTTAATCGAGATCCTAAGTTGTTTTCAGGTGTCGTGCTTAAAGTGCCTTTTGTTGATGTGGTAGCCAGCATGTCGGATACCTCACTTCCGCTGACCACACAGCAGTATGGTGAATGGGGTAACCCAACCAAACCTGAGCAACTGGCACTAATGAAGGCGTACGATCCAATTCTCAACATTCACAAAGACGCTTACCCACC
>JABXIW010000423.1 GCA_013372875.1 Gammaproteobacteria bacterium
AACCTAGCGAAAGCGGTAACGGTTGAGTAATAACGCTTAACAGCAAAAATTCCAAGCGGCACATGCGAGAGTATGTGCCGCTTTTTTTGTCTTGTGCTAAGCGTGATGGAGCGCTCAAGCGCCTTCGCCAGTAAGTTGCTTTCATGACAAAAATGTCATGTTGTTGAAAGGGTGGTGTCAGAGGCTGTGTTCAATAATGACCTCATTGAAAACAAGCACTCAAAGGTTAACAACATGAACGCAATCAAAACTGCTTTTTTTGTAACGGTAATGGCAATGACTAGCGCATCTGCATTCGCTCAACCACTTTTCACTGGTGGCAACTACGTGAGCCGCGAAGAGATGAAAACCATCTCAGTTACGCCGACAGCAACGTCAGATGAGGCTTATCAACAGGCACTGTCTGAACTCAATTCACTTAAAACCATGTCGGCTCGTGAACTGAATAAAGAGCTCAATATCCTGACATTTAATGTGAAGTCTCGCAGTACGCATTTAAAAGATGGAGGCTTCGTGACCGTGCAAGAACGCATGAATGAAGATGGTCAGTTGGAATATTTGGGCAAAGTGAATGTCAAAGTGCATTATGCCGAACGCGATAACAATCGATAATGGTTTGCCAATGAGGAAGAGTATGGTGTGGTTCACATCATGCTCTTTTTCGATCTTTATACTGGGTTCTCATCCTCCCGCTAACACACTAGGTAAGTAAAGTTGAAAATATTGATCGTCGAAGATGAGCACAAAGCCGGAGAATATCTGCAAAAAGGTTTGATTGAATCTGGGTATGTGGTGGATTTAGTGCATGATGGGGTCTATGGGCTTTATCACGCTACCAGTGAAGAATATGACTTAATCCTCCTCGACATTATGTTGCCTAAACTCGATGGTTGGCAGGTGCTTAACACATTGCGCAGTAGTGGGATTCACACCCCAGTGATCATGCTGACAGCGAAGGAGCAAGTGGAAGATCGCGTGCGCGGTTTTGAGCTGGGTGCCAATGACTATGTGGTAAAACCTTACGCGTTTGCAGAGCTACTGGCGCGTGTTCAAAACGTATTTCGTCATCATATTGCCGCGCAAGTGGTCGCATCGCCGCAAACATTACGTGTGGCAGATTTAGAACTTGATATGATCAAGCGCGTTGCCACGCGCGCGGGGCAGTCGATGTTGCTTACCGCCAAAGAATATGCCCTGCTTGAGTTGTTGATGCGCAAAACTGGCCAAGTGCTTTCACGTACCACCATTGCGTCGTTAGTGTGGGATATGAACTTTGACAGCGATACCAATGTGATTGATGTGGCGGTCAAACGTCTGCGTAGCAAAGTGGACAAACCGTTCGATAGACCACTGATTCACACTGTCAGAGGGATGGGCTACAAACTCGAAGAGAGTCGTGATGCCTAAGTTCTCGCTGCCTTTTTCCATGAAAAACAAGCTCGTGCTGATGTTTGTTAGCATGACGTTTGTGACCTATTTTTCTTTGGCTTTCATCCTACAGTACGCCATTGGGCGCCACTTTTATTCGCAAGATTTCAGCTATATTTCCAGTAAGTTCAATGCCATTGAGAAAGAATTAATACGCTCGCCAGAGGACGTGTTCAAGCAAGCGAATAACAGCACGCTCTACATATGGGTGTTTGAAGGTAAGCAGAACGTCTATCAGAATTCGAGCCTGACGATTCCTCAGAACCGAGCCTACAGCATTAGCTCACCTCAAGTTTTAAATCACGAGCGCGCCATCGAATGGAGTGAGGACTCGCTGAATATTCGCGCGTTTGCGTTTCAAGCTGGGGAGTATCAGGTGGTGCTCGGCATGAGTATCAACCACCATATTTTGTTTTTGGATAAACTCGACTGGATTTTGTTTTGGGCGCTCGGTTTGGCGTTTGTGATTTCTTCAGCGTTGAGCGGTTGGATGGTAAAACGTGGGTTGAAGCCGATTGTGGGATTGAATCAGCACATTCAACAGATATCACCAGAGCAAATGGGCATTCGTCTCGACCCCGATTCGTTGCCAATAGAACTGCGCGAGTTAGCCAACAAACACAACGCGATGCTCGATAGGTTGCAAACTGGTTTTCGTCGTTTGAGCGAGTTTTCTTCTGATATAGCACATGAATTAAAAACGCCACTCACCAACATTACTACGCAAAATCAGGTCATTTTAGGTGCGTGTCGAACGTCTGAAGAGTATCAGGATGCAATTGCCTCAACGTTGGAAGAACTCAACCGTATCACGAAAACCATCAACGATTTGCTCTACATTGCCAAGGCTGAAAACAAGCTCATTCATCGCCATGACGAAGTGTTTGCGGTGCAGGAGGAAATCGACCGTTTGGTCGCGTATTTTGAAATATTGGCCGAAGATGCCGAGGTGCGAATCGTGAGCTCAGGCGATGGTCAGCTCTATATGGACAAAAACATGTTTGAGCGTGCGGTGGGCAATTTGTTCTCCAACGCGATTCGTCATGCGTATGCTGATTCAACCATTGTGATTGACGTTCAAGAGGTTGATGAACAGGTTACGATATCGGTCAGCAACCAAGGTGACACCATTGCCGAGCAAAACTTACTGTACCTTTTCGACCGGTTTTACCGCGCAGATAAATCTCGCCAACATGTAGGTAGCGTAGGTGCAGGGCTAGGTTTGTCGATTACCCAATCTATAGTGCAAGCGTATGAAGGTGATATCCAAGTTCAATCAGAAAACCAGCGCACCAAATTTCACATCAGGTTGCCTTCGGCCCGTACGAGTCCAAAAGAGGAATAACCAGAGCTAGGTTGTCGAGTACAGTGATATCAGACATTAACTCTGTCTGCGGTGGCAATAAGTCTGGAATCATCACTGCATGGCAGCCAGCAGCAAGTGCGGCTTTAATGCCATTATTGGAATCTTCCAACACTAAGCATTGCTGTGATTTTAGCCCGAGTTTTCGATACGCCATTTGGTAGCATTCTGGATGGGGTTTACCATGTTGCACATCTTCTGCAGTGATAATCAAATCAAACTGGTCGAGATAATTGAAAGGGGTAAAGTTATATAGCACGTCAGGTCGATGAGAAGAGGTGACCAGTGCTGTGGTTAGGCCCCGCAGTTTGATCGCAGAAAATAGCCATCAAATCCCGTTTTTAGTCCGATGCCTTGTTCTCTTAGTTGATGAAAATGCGCATCCCGAACCGCTCTGTAGCGCGTCATATCGATAGCGTTTTGAAAGTGCTCGGCGAGAATTCTTTCGCACTCTGGGTCTTGAACGCCAATGAACTGTTGGTAGGTATCGTCGGTGATTTGTAAGCCTTGCTCGGCTCCTGCGAATTGCCAGCTTTGCCTGTAGATGGATTCGGTATCGAAAATTAAGCCGTCCATATCAAAGAGAATTGCTTTGAGCATCACACGCTCCTGTGGCAGAGAAGGGCCAGTCTTTTGCTATCGGTGGTAGCAAGCGGTTATAACAAAGCTACCTAGATCAGCATGAGTGTTAGGGAGCTTAGGTATAACAAGGGGCAGATATTAGAACGGGCTGTCCTTGCCCAGTTCATTGCAAATTTCGACAATCGCGAGTGACAGGCCGGACTTAATGATTTGTTGTTGGCGCTGAAGCTGGAGTTGGTAAAACTCAAGATCGATGTCGTCATCGGGTTCGTTGACTTCCAATTGCACCATGCCCATTTTCTTCACCAGATGCAGTTTTTTGATCGGTTCTAGGATATTCGGGTCAGTGAACTCGTAGTCGGATGCATCGCTGTTCAGTTGGTTTTTCAGCTTAATGATGTCTTCGATATCGTGGTAGATGTCGTCGGGCAATACACCCAGACCAAACAATAACTTCAAACGAACCGATAAGTCGCCAAGCGGTCCTGAATCTTGCAGTAATGGGCCGACGACCGATTGCACAGCAAAGTTATCTTTACGGAAGATTCTTTGGATGAGTCCGTCGATGGATTCGTTAAATACGTCGACGGTCGCAATAAAGAAGCCACGTACCGATGGTGCGCTGTTGAGTCGTTCAATGATCTCGGTTTCGTT
>JABXIW010000210.1 GCA_013372875.1 Gammaproteobacteria bacterium
AAGTGATGGAAGGTAATGAAGACATAAATCAATCCAATAAAATGAAGCCATGGAACGAGAAAGCCCTTCGAATATTCAAAGGGCTTATGGATTTGGCTATTTGAGTAGCGTTGCTTTAGTAATGACGATTTGCGTCTCTGGTACATCACGCATTCGACCTACTGTAGTGGTCGGCTGCTGTGCCATTTTTTCGATAACGTCGAATCCTTCAGTCACCTCACCAAATACCGCATAACCAGGTGGGCGAGCGCCATAGTTTAGGAAGTCATTGTCGACGAGGTTGACGAAGAATTGGCGAGTTGCAGAGTCTGGTGCATTGGTGCGTGCCATTGCGATGGTTGCACGGTCATTGTTCAGACCATTATTTCCTTCGTTTTTGATTGGCGCGTATGTTTTCACCATCTGCATGTCTTGGTTAAAGCCGCCACCTTGTGCCATGAATCCTGGGATAATACGATGGAAAATCGTACCTTCGTAGCTGCCGTCTTCTACATATTTCAGAAAGTTAGCTACTGTGATTGGCGCTTTTTCTTCATTCAGCTCGACGGTAAATGAACCTAACGTTGTTTCAAACGCCACTTTTGGCCCTGCCCAAACACTGCAGCTAAGTAATGCTAAAGAAAGAATCGCTTTGCGTAACATTAGAAACGCTCCTGCATGTACTGACGAAGCTCTGGGTCGTTAGCAATTTCTTTAAGCGTTAACGTCACTACATCATTCAGTGTTTCTTCAATATCAGAATCTGAAGCGCTTAAAGTGCCAGAGCGTTTTGCAGTACCTGTATAGGTTTTCACCAATTTGCCTTGTGGTGTATCTGCTGTGATCTCTAGTATCACTTTGGCATCCATTTGGTTTTCCATCACGGAATGTTTGACGTTCACTAGCGCTTCTTGAACATTCAGTTCAATTGCGTTGTTGCTGTTTAAATCAGAGTGGAAACCTTGAGATGAGAACTGTTTCTCTAAAGCTTCTTCTAATGCAATGCGTAAGTTTTGTTTCGCATGAAGTGGTAGAATGTTTGAACGACCGTTATCAACCAAAGCTACGTACTGCGCTGCGCGCACGTCTTTGCTGGTCAAACTGTATGTTTTGCCTTGTACGATAGGATTGGTGCTCAAGGTGCTTTCAGGCATTAGGTTCAGTTGCGGTTGTTGTGGCGCTGAACATGCAGTAAGCAATGCAACCGAAGCCGCGAGTAACAGTTTTTTCATTTTATTGTTCCTTGTAAACATTTTGCTCGGAGAGCTCTATTGTTTTGCGCTTAATTTAGCAGGATTTTTTGTTGCCTGTAAAATCACGAACTTATTGTTAGAAGCGATGAGTTTCACATTCTTATCGCCAAACAGACGTTTCAACTTGGCATCGTAGCCGAGGTGACGGTTTCCTATGACGAGTAACTTGCCATTTTGGTTCAAAATTTGTTTTGCATCACAGAACATTTGCCATGCGATATGATCGGTAATGGCTTGTTGCTGATGGAACGGTGGGTTACACATGATTAAATCGCAACTGTCAGGTTTGAATCCATCCAAACAGTTATTGGCCACGCACTGAATGTCGCGACCTTCGCCTAAGTTATCCAATAAGTTCTGCTTGGCAGATTCAAGCGCCATGAAGCTTTCATCAACGCAAGTCAGTCTTACATTTGGATTGAGTTGACCTGCTTTTACCGATAAGACGCCGTTACCGCATCCCAAATCGATAATGTGGTTGATTGAGGCGTCTTGAGGAATATGTTGCAGCATAAAACGCGCACCTAAATCTAAGCTTTCTCCTGAATAGACATTTGGCAGGTTTTTAAGCTGAATGTGTTCACCTTCGATACCCCAAGCCGTGATTGGATCTACTTCAATTCTTGGTTCTGCATTGGCCTGAGAAAAGACCAGTCGATGCTTTTTCCACGCCAGTGACGTTTTAGTCTCTCCAAGATATTTTTCGAACAACTTTAATGTAGATGTATGGATTTCTTTGGCTTTGTTTACAGCAATCACAGGGCAAGCGGTTGGAAGCACTTTGCGAAGTTGGCTCAAGATCCAAACAAGATGACGATTACTTTTAGGTAGCTGGACTAACACAAGATCTGTATTCGCAGGAATACTGTCCATTGTGGTCAGAAATGCCACTTTATTACATTGATTGTCTTCAAGATTTTTTTGAGCACCTTTGTGAGAGACGAAAGAATCGCTCATAAAAGTGACATGATGTTTTTCAGAAAACCAGCAAGCGAGGGCACCAAAGTTATCATTGATAACAACGATGTTTTGATGGTCGGGTAATGCCATTTCTTCGACGTGATTGATCAGGTACTCATCACCCGCATCCCAAGCTTGAAGCGTTTCGTTAGAACGCTTAGGAAAACGATGAAGCGTGAGGCTTCTACCGTGAAGATTCAATTCGGTTTTCATAAGTAAACGTAGGTTGATTCAATAAACTAGTGATTATTGTCGCAAATGATGGCTTATGTAGATACAAAAAGCTGTCAAATTTTCTATTTAACTCGCCGAAATAGCGTAAAGTGGCAAGCTTGTGGCTCGTGCTTTAAACGCATCAGTGCTGAATGGGCTGAACCTTTGCTAGTATTAACGCGAAACAAAGTCGCAAAATGGAAAGAGTATCAAGTCTCCACCTCTTTAGGAGTTGGGTATATACTTATGGCATTTGCATCATTGAGGAAAGAATATGATCCAAGAAATCATAGAGAAGAAGTTACATAGTGAGCTGCAACCAAGCTACTTAAAAGTTATCAACGAAAGTTACATGCACAATGTGCCGCCTGGCTCGGAAAGTCACTTTAAAGTCATTGTTGTGAGTGACTTATTTGCCGGTCAGAGATTGATTAGCCGTCATCGTCAAGTTCATCAAATTCTTGCCGATGAGCTAGACAATCATATTCACGCGCTTGCGATCCATACTTACACAGAGGAAGAGTGGAAACGTGAGCAAAATGGTGCACCAGACAGTCCAATGTGTATGGGAGGAGGGCGTTAACCCCTTTCAACCCAGACGTTTTTAGAAAGATGGCTTAGGCCATCTTTTTTTGTTTTACATTTTGTGTGGGACAAAAATGTGGCACAAATGTTGGTTAAAAAATGTGTTAACAGCGTTTCAACAAATGAATATAAATTAAAGCATATTTCAGGCTGTGAATATTTCATTTCCATAAGATATGTGTGGAATATGTCATTTGTGCGTTCGGTCAAAGTTATGACTAATATTTGACCTTTTAGACCTGATTCTATCGAAATTACCCCTCTATTCTGATGATTGGTCATGGCATCAAGTTCCTAAAAAATGCTAGACTACCGCACCTGATAAATCTCTCATATTTCATGTGACGAGATTTTTAATAGGATGTTGCGATTTTGGTGTTTTAAACAACATCAAAACCGGACACTGATGTCGTGTCTAAA
>JABXIW010000297.1 GCA_013372875.1 Gammaproteobacteria bacterium
ATCGTTCCTAGCCGTATCACAGGTACTAGCGCAAAATATCAACGTCAATTGGCGTCTGCTGTTAAACGCGCTCGTTACATCGCTTTATTACCTTACACTGATAGCCACGAATAAGCGGCTTTTTTAAGAGGAAATTGATAATGAACGTCATTCTACTTGAAAAAATCCGCAACCTTGGCGATTTGGGTGAGCAAGTTTCTGTAGCTGCTGGCTATGGTCGTAACTTCTTAATCCCACAAGGTAAAGCGGTTCCTGCAACTGAAGCAAACGTTAAACACTTCGAAGAGCGTCGTGCAGAGTTAGAAGCGCAAGCTGCTGACTTATTAGCGACTGCTGAAGCTCGTGCTGAGAAATTAGCTGCATTAACAGTTACTATCCCTGCGAATGCTGGTGATGAAGGTAAACTGTTTGGTTCTGTTGGTACAGCAGACATCGCAGCAGCAGCAACAGAAGCTGGTGTTGAATTAGCGAAGAAAGAAGTTCGTATGCCTGAAGGCGCAATTCGCGCAACTGGCGAATACGACATCGTTGTGAGCCTTCACACTGATGTTGACGCAACTGTTAAAGTAGTAGTGGTTGCTGAAGACGAATAATTCTTACTTGGTTAAGAGTTTAAAAGGCGCCAATTGGCGCCTTTTTTATTTCTTGTGCCTGATACTTTGTTAAATGCTTATAAAAATATGTTCGAGTACTCTAATACACTGCGCTTTTTTATAAGTATTTGCCTCGTCTTAGCTTAGCTCAAACTCCAGAAAGATGAGTTAGCTTGCGAATATTTAAAAAGGGTTTAAGTCCTATTATTGCAGGCTATAGCACCCGTTCATAAAGAGAAATCCCTGAAATGCCGTTTTCCTTTCTCTGCTTTTTCAAATTCGAGCTTACTCAAGATATTTTCGTGTAATTGCATATCCGTATGACATAGAGCTTCGAAGAATTTGGTTCTCACTTCTTCATTATTATTTACCACGTCCATAATGTAGTTGGCATCCACATTGATGCAAATAGCGCCGACTAAGCCGTAATTTTCTCTATAAATCGGGATGGTGGTGCATTTGAACTTTCTTGAGCCAATGTTCAGTTCATAGTTGAGTTTACTTTGCTTAACGATTTTTCGGGTTTTTAAATCCAGCACTAAATTAGTCGCAGGGGCATCAATATCACGGCCAGTGACATTGTTCTTGATATGGTATAAGGCTTTGCCTGGGTTAGATAGGTTATGCAATAAAATTTCTATGCCCATGTCGGGAAAAGTATCACCAATCAGATCGACGATCCGCTTGTAGTTTTCCAAATAGTTGACCGTATCTTCCAGCAATTCTTTGCCATGATATTTTTGGAATAAATCCTGATAGGCTCGTTTTTCTTTACCCGCTAATTCATTGATCACGTTTTGTTGATTGCCAATAAGTACCAGTTGCTTTGCGGCTATGGGATCAGATTTTTTTAAGAAGTGGCTAACCGCTTGATTAAATTTGGGGTAATTAAATTGCAGAGCTTTTTTCTGATCAAGGTCAAAAGGATAAAACTCGTATTCGTCTAAATTTTTCCCAGCTCGTTTCTTTTTTTCTAGATAGATCCCGAAAAAATAACCGACCAATAAAAAGATCACTGAAGAGGCAATATTAATGGCTAGATCTTGTAGCATCCGACGCTCCTTGTTGGTGAAAGCAAGTTCACTCCAAATATCCTAGATCTAACTATAGCAAACTACAAGTAAGGCAAGTTTTGAGCAAAAAAAACCGGCATTGCTGCCGGTTAATCAAGGGAGGATATTTTACTAAGAGGTGTGATTAACAACCTTTCTTTGGATGACATTTACCACCTGTATCTGTGCCATCATCAGTACCGCCGTCCGAACCGCCACTCGACAATGAACGAACCAGTGATACGTTAACCGTGGCAGTTGCATTAGTTTTGCCATCGCTTACAGTGTAAGTGAAACTGTCGCCACCACGCTTGTTGCCGTAGGCTTGATATGAAACGGTGTTATCGCCATTAACCCATGCTGCGCCTTTTGATGGTGCAGTAACTGATACTACTTTCAAATAGTCGCCATCTAAGTCACTATCGTTAGCTAATACGTTAATGGTTGCTGAGCCGCCGATTAAAACTTCGATGCTGTCAGAGTTTAATGTTGGTGCTGTGTTGCTGTCAGTATAAGTACGGCTAGTGGCTGCATAAGAAACTAGTGTTTCGTTGCCTGACATATCGCGTGCTTTAACCTGGAAGCTATAATCAGTATCAGCATCTAAACCCGTTGCTTTGAAGTAAGTGCCTGACTGCCAAGTGCTGGTGTTACAGTTAGCGCCGCCTGCAGTACAAATAAATTGGTATTCCACTTGACCTGAATCATCGGTCGCCACAATCGCTTCCATCTCGATAGCGCTGCTGCTGATAGCGCTTGGAGCCATTGCCCAATCCATAGTGTTTGGTGTTGGTGCGGTAGTATCAGTTTCAGTGCCGTTTGACTCAACCGAACCAGAAATAAAGTATTGCCCCATGCTGCCATAGTCATTGTAAGGGGTTACATTGTTGCCCACACCCGTAATGGTCAGGTAATAACGACCTGGCGCCACTTGTGCTGAAAGAATGGCATTAGTGTCTGACATATCATCCGATACGATTTCCATGCCATAACCGTCGGTAATGGTCGCTTTGATATCCAAGTTTACGCCACGCTTTGAATCGCGAGTATAAGCATCCCATGCAGGGTTAATGGTGATGTTCACGCTGCCCGTATTGGTATCGAAAGAGAAAACATCCTTGTCAGAACTATTGCTGATAATACCTTTGTTTTCAGTACGTTGGTTATCAGGATCGATTTCTGGATTGCTGCTCGCCACTTGGCCATAGCCATCCACTAGTAAAGGTGTAGCGCCGACCAAAGAGTCCGGATGGTCGTCGCTACGGTAAGACAATTTCTCCGAAATTACGGCTAAATCGTCTTGTTGCGCGTTGTTAGCATCGGCATAGTTACCGTTACTCCATTGAGTGACGTTACGGTTATAGCCAACACCCATGATTGGTGCCCATGAGCTCATGCCTGAGCCATGACCATAGTAATAAGATTTGGTGCTAGTGCCATGGTGCGATAAGCCCATGTGGTGGCCAAATTCGTGCGTGGCCGCTTCTGCATAGCTAGTTGGTGAAGAAAGATTTTGATAATACACTAGCGCTGGTTGATACCATTCGTAATTTGGAATGCCCCAAACACCTACGTAAGCGTAACCGCCACCAGTACCGCCAGGCATAGCCTGACCGTTGGCATCATTTTTACCTGTGATTAACACATGACCAACATTAGGACCAAAGCTCGCTGGGCGCTCAGTGGTTACGTTGATATCAAATGGTGCCAAATCTTCCGCCACGCGGTGCCATACTTCGGCAATCGCAGCGCGTTCTGCTTCAGAATAGCTGGTTGGGTTGCCATCTAAATCAAAAGCGGTGGCGTCATAACGATCACTACCAAAAGAGTCGTTCCAAACGGTATCGACAATGGTTTCGCCTTTAAAATTCAAATAAACCGTATTGGCCGCTCCTGGTTTACTGTGCAATTTGAAAGCATCGACATTGCTGATGCCCGCTTGGCTTGGGTTCGCTTCTAATTCCTGCTGGCTGATGCCTTGTGGCTCAGCTGGCTCGTTGTAATAAACATTACCTAACTTATCCACATTTAGTTGAGCAACGTCATTCGCTGGGAAAGTGAACTTGTGTAGCCATTGCATGGCTTTTTGTTGCTTATCTTTTGATAAGCCTTTTAATTGATTCTTTAATTTTCCGTTTGGTAACTCGTCCATTTTGAAGGGTGCTTTAGCGCCAAAGTGCTTAGCTTTGCCTGGCTCGGCGTTAGCAGCTAAACCAGCGATAGTTAAACTTGATGCAATTAGTAAAGGTAATAACGATTTTTTGTTTAAAAGGGGACTCTTCATGTATCGGGACTCTTCAATTTCAGTTGCGGGTTGAAAGTGTCGGCATTTTTAACACTAAATTTCAGGTCTGACCATTTTTTAATCAATGAAATGTCTATTAGTTCAAAAAATGAACAGCTGTTTTGAGGTTTTATGTGAATAAGTTCCGTTTTTAAGTGTTCAAAAATTTTACACAGGCGGTTGGCTGTAAAAGTTCTTTACAGCTTATAGAGGAAGAGTTTGGTTTAGACGTTAAGTGAGTCTTTAAAAGATAAAAACTTTATTAAACAATGGCTTACGATGTTTTTTGCTAGTGATTTATTTGAATTGCTTCTTAACTATCAGTAATGGCGTTAAGAATAACAGCAGTGCTAGGCCATTAATCAGAATATGACTATTAACACCAAAATAGAGCCCATAAAGGGTATCGAGCAAAGCCCATATCAGTAATGCAAACAGTCGAAACAGCCAATCTTTATGACGGCGGGAAACGAATGCTTTATCGACACTGTAATAAAAAAGCAGCCCCCAGCTGGCGACAGTTGGTCCGAAAACACCGACTAAAAACTTTAAAACGTCTGGATTTGAGTTGGGGAATTGGCCTTCAAGGGATTGAATATAATGGTTTGACAAGGAAGTGAGCGCTAACACAGGTAGTAACAAGCCACCTATAATGTGAAGAGCAGCCAGTGTTTTTAGCCATTTTTCGGCAAAGGATAAGCTCATGACACAAACCGCTGTAAAATTTGCTTGGTGGGGATCATGCAATAATTGTGCCGCCCAAATAGACGATAGCGATTAAGTGCAATTCGATCATAAATCCAATCTCGTAATCTTAATGGAAAAAAGCGCAAGATATTGACTAGCGGCCATGGCTTTTTGAGTTGCTGGGTGATTTTAAAAAAAGCCTCTGACTTGTAATAGGGCTTCTGGTCAAGCAATAGGACCATGGTTTCGAAATGATCAGTCGCTAGCCCTAGGTTTGCTAGCAACTCTTGTCCTTTGGGTGATTGAACTGAGCAAAACTTAAAGACAGCATTCGGATCACGCTTGATAACGAACGGAACCCAAGCCGAACAAAGTTTGCACTCGCCGTCGAATAGGATGATGTTATTAGGGTTAGGGTGAGCCAAAGCGTAAATTGTTTTGCCTTTTGGGTGATTATTACATAAGGCTGTAGGGTCGAGCTACTTATTCAAGTTTTATCCACAAATATTTTCACAGGCTTTTGCACAGACTTATTGGCTTGCCAATTGTTGATTGGGGTGTGAGAATAACTGACATTAGCAATCCCCTTGAGATTGCTGCAATTAGTAATATTAAAGATTTAAAACACAGATGTAGACGATGCTATCAGCCCAACAAACAGATAATAAAATCAGAGACTTAAAAGTTCCTCCCCATTCGATTGAAGCTGAGCAGTCAGTGCTCGGCGGCGTTATGCTGGATAATGAAATGTGGGAAATGGTATCCGAGGTGCTACTGGCAACGGATTTTTATGTGAAAAATCATCGCGAGGTGTTTAAGGCGATGGAAGCCTTGGCCAATATTGGTCAGCCGATGGATGTCATCACCGTATCTGAGTTTATCGAAAAACAAGGCGAGTCAGATATTGGCTTGGCATTTTTGGGTGAGTTAGCCCAAAACACTCCCAGTATTGCCAATATTCGCGCTTATGCTGAAATCGTGCGTGAAAAAGCGGTCACTCGCCAGCTCATCTCAGCGACTAACGAAATCGCTGATGCCAGTTTTAATCCTGAAGGACGCTCACTTTCAGAGCTTTTAGATTTTGCAGAAAAGAAGGTTTTTGCCATTGCTGAATCGCGCGAAACCGATAATGAAGGCCCTACCGGCGTCGAGGAAATTCTAAAGTCCACCATTCACCGAATTGAAGAAATTCAAAAAAATAAAGGTGGCATTACTGGTATTTCCACAGGCTTTACTGATTTAGACAAAATGACGTCAGGCTTGCAGCCTGCGGATCTGGTGATCGTTGCGGCGCGTCCTTCGATGGGTAAAACCACATTTGCCATGAATTTGGTAGAACATGCGGCACTTAACAGTGAGCTGCCCGTTTTGGTGTTCAGTTTGGAGATGCCGAGTGAATCGATCATTATGAGATCGATATCGTCCTTGGGCGGTATTGAACAAAATAAAATTCGTTCGGGTCAGATCAAAGATCAATCTGACTGGGATAAATTCAATAGCGGCATGCTGCAACTTAAAAACCATACCAAGCTATTTATCGATGACACTGCAGGTATTTCTCCAGCAGAGATGCGCTCGCGTGCACGTCGTGTCTATCGTGAAAACGGTGGCATGGCCTTGATTATGGTGGATTATCTACAGTTGATGCAGGTACCGGGCTATGGTGAAAACCGTACTCAAGAGGTGAGTGAGATTTCGCGCTCTTTAAAGGCTTTGGCGAAAGAACTCAATTGCCCAGTGATAGCCTTATCGCAGCTTAACCGTTCCTTGGAGCAACGCTCAGACCGTCGTCCAGTCATGGCGGATTTGCGTGAATCGGGTGCGATTGAGCAGGACGCGGATGTGATCATGTTTATTTATCGCGACGAAGTGTACAACAAAGATTCCGAAGACAATAAAGGTCGCGCCGAAATCATTATTGGTAAGCAGCGTAACGGCCCGATTGGTAGAGTGGATCTTACGTTCCGTGGCGAAGTGTGTCGATTCGATAATTTGGCGCACCAAGATTACGAAGCCATGGGCTACTAGGAAGAGCTTGTATGCGCTCCACCAAAGCGATCATTGATCTCGCTGCACTAAAACACAATTTCCAAACCATTAAATCGATTGCCAAAGACAGCAAGGTTATGGCGGTGGTCAAAGCCAATGCTTATGGCCATGGCTTGGTGAAAGTGGCTTCAGCCTTAACAGAAGCTGATATGTTTGCGGTGGCGACATTAGAAGAAGCCTTATTGCTGCGGGAAAAAGGCATTCAGCAAGACATTCTTTTGTTAGAGGGCTTTTTCGAATTAGAAGAATTGCCAATTATTCAAAAGCATCAATTGCAATTGGTGCTACACCATTCAAGTCAAATCGACATTTTAAAGCAATACCAACAAGTCCCCGTGAATGACGCCCCAATCAAAACTTGGATGAAGTGTGATTCAGGGATGTTTCGTCTGGGCTTTCCGTTAGAAATCATTAGCCAAGCTCATCAAGAGTTAAGTGGCTTATCGATTTTAGAGCAGCCGATCAAATTGATGTCGCACTTTTCCAGTGCCGATTCGGATCAAAATTTCTCCGAGGAACAGATTGAAAAATTCACGCAAGCTACTCAAGGCTTAGCGGGACAAAGATCCATGGCGAATTCAGCTGGAATTTTGGCGCATCAGCAAGCCCATTGGGATTGGGTACGGCCAGGTTTGTTAATTTATGGCGCATCGCCGATGCCTTATTCAACGGGCAGCGACTATGATCTCAAGCCAGTGATGTCGCTCGAATCGCAACTCATGGCCATTAAACCCATTAAGCCCGGCGAATCGGTGGGCTATGGACGTAATTGGTTTGCCGATGAAAATACTCAGATAGGGTTAGTGGCGATTGGTTATGGTGATGGTTATCCGCGTCATGCTAAAAACGGCACGCCTGTTTGGATTAATGGCCGCGAAGTGCCACTAGTTGGTCGCGTTTCGATGGATATGCTTGCAGTGGATTTAGGCGTTGATGCTAAAGATCAAGTTGGCGATAGAGTAGTGCTTTGGGGTAAAGAATTACCGATGGAAAAAGTCGCACCTTTTGCTGATACCATTCCTTATACCTTGTGTTGCGGTGTCACGCGCAGAGTTAAATTTAAATATGTAAAATAAAAATTAAAGGAGATGTTGATGTCAGAGGAAAAGTGGCTAGATAAGTTTGACCTGTCAGAAGAAGAAAAAAAATCATTAAAGGAACAGCTGAAAGCAGACCCAAGTATACGGCCTAAGCTGATAATGTCGTTAACAAGAAAATTAAAACAAGATGACGATAAAAAAGAGGCTCTTCGCAGGAAGAAGGTTTTTAGAAATACACTAATCATCTTGTCGTTAATTTTCATACTGTTCTATTTGTTTCTATTAATGATGAAATATCAGCAAAATGTCATAGAGCAGCCTAAATTAATAAAAACAATATTATTGTATGGAGTGTTGCCAGTGTCAGCTTTTATAGGTCTTCTTGTGGGCATACGGGCTTGGAAAAACGGCAATGGTTCTTTAATTGTTAATGTTTTTGGTTGCATTTTATTAAGCGTGGCTTTTCTTATGGGTATTCCAATGTTTGCAATGAATAATCTAGCAAGGGCAATTGCTGACGACTCTTGGGAAGCAAATACCAGGATTATCGAATCAAGAGTTTATGAGAAAAGGATATTAAGTCGGAAATCTCGCTCTTGTAAAAGGGAAATAACGGTAAGTGGAGTTCGGAACGGCTTTAATAATGGCACCGAAACAGGTTTGTGTTTGGATTTGTTATCCTATCCTAATGATTTAGAGTTGTATGATGAAGTGAAACTTGTTGGCCGTAAATCTAGTTTAGGGGTGGTGATTGATAAAATAGAGAAGTTGGATGACTAAACATCATAAAATATCCATCAGTACTCATGGCCAAGGACTGTATGAGTTTACGCAAAAAGTAAGTGAGCTAGTGGCGCAGTCGTCAGTGAAAAATGGCTTGTGTAATCTTTTTATTCAGCATACTTCTTGCAGCCTAATTATTCAGGAAAATGCCGATCCGAGTGCCAAGCGTGATTTAGAAGCATGGATGAATCGGCAAGTACCTGAAAGTGATCCGCTCTATACTCATACTTTTGAGGGCAGCGATGATATGCCGGCGCATATCAAATCGATTTTGACTGCAACCAATTTGACCCTTCCAATTATTGATGGTCGCTTGGCTTTAGGTACTTGGCAAGGCATTTATCTTTGGGAGCACAGGCACGCGAGCCATACCCGAAAAGTGATAGTCAGCATAAGTGATTAATTAATGAAACCGATCCTATTTTTTAGAAAACTGCACAAATGGCTTGGCCTGATTATTGGCTTGCAAATTCTGCTGTGGGTTGCAGGCGGCGTTGTGATGAGCTTTTTCGACATTGATGAGGTGCGAGGTGAGCATAATAAAGCTAAGCAAAAGCCTTTATTTATTGAGCAAGCAGTGGCTTTTTCCAGCAGTCAGCTGATCAACTCATTGGATTACTCAGCTGAATCAATAATATTAAAGCAGTGGCAAGATCGCTTGGTTTGGAGCGTTCAGTCTAAAGATCAGACTCAAATCTTTGATGCTAATACTGGCGAGCTGTTATCACCTTTTAGTCAAGAAGCTACGCAAATGGTTGCCAAGCAAGACTTCGTTGGCGATGGCGAATTAATCCAAAGTCAATTAATTACAGAGCCTTTGTCGGAAGTTCGTGGGCGCAAATTACCTTTGTGGCAACATCAATTCAATGACTCTGACAATACGCGGATTTATGTGTCGCAAGAAACTGGCGAAGTGGTCGCAAGGCGTAATGATACTTGGCGTTTGTTCGATTTTTTCTGGATGCTGCACATTATGGATTACAAGGATCGAGATAACTTTAATCATCCTTTGTTGATTATTGCAGCCTTATTGGCGCTTTTGATGAGCCTCAGCGGCATCTATATGGTGTTAAAACTGGTGTTGTTTAAACCCAAATGAGCAAGCAATCATGGCTAAAAAACTCTCCAATGGGCAAAAGGCTATCTGGATCACACTAGCTATTATTGGCCTCTATTGGCTTGCTAAGTTATTGATATTTAAGTTTTTAATCTAAACTTCATCAATCGTTCAGCTAATCAGACATAAAATATTACACATCTTGTGATTTACTGGCTTGCGGGCTAGGGCAAAGCCCCCATATAGTAGTCATATCAACGAATACTTAACTTTAGCGTGGAGAAACAATGTTACGCATAGGTTTATTTTTACTGACCAACTTTTTAGTGTTAATCCTTGCCGGCTTCATTATGAATGCCTTGGGCTTAGAGCAAATCTTGGCGCAAAACGGCTCGGATCTTAATCTCACCAGCTTATTAGTTTTCTGTGGCCTTTTTGGCATGATTGGTTCCTTTATTTCACTATTTATGTCGAAATGGATGGCCAAGCGCAGCATGGGCGTGCAGATAATTGATCCTAACAATCCGCGCTCTGAGCGCGAGCAATGGTTACTGGATACAGTGGCAAGTTTGTCGCACGATGCCAAAATTGGTATGCCTGAGCTAGGTATCTTCCCATCGCCGCAATCCAATGCTTTTGCTACTGGCTGGAACAAAAACAAGTCATTGGTAGCCGTCAGCGAAGGCTTGATGCAACGCATGGATCGTAACGAAGTACGCGCGGTTTTAGCGCATGAGATTGGTCATGTTGCGAATGGCGATATGGTCACTTTGGCACTTATCCAAGGTATTGTGAATACCTTTGTGATGTTCTTTGCGCGCGTGGTGGGGCATTTTGTTGATAAAGCCATTCTTAAAAACGAGCGTGGCTACGGTATTGGTTACTATGTATCGGTGATGGTGGCGCAAGTGGTCTTCTCGATTCTAGCGAGTATTGTGGTGATGTGGTTCTCGCGTAAAAGAGAATACCGAGCTGATGAAGCGGGTGCGCAATTGGCGGGCACTGGCGCTATGATTTCTGCGTTGGAAAAACTGAAAGCCGAATACGATATGCCATCGGATATGGGCGAGACTTTTACCGCTTTCGGCTTGAAAAACGGCAAAACAGGCTCATTCCAAGAAAAGTTTGGTCACCTGTTTATGTCGCATCCACCATTGGATGAGCGTATCAACGCGCTTAGAAATTTTTAAGATTAGACTTGGTGAAATCTTACAAAGCGGGCTTAGCCCGCTTTTTTTTGCTCAAGACTTAGGTAAAATAATAAAAAACTGGATAATCTTTTAAATTTCATGAGATTGCTGTTCATATCACTGTTACTGGGTTGCTCAATTTCTGTTATTTCAGCGGAAGAGCCAAGCTATTTATGGCAAAAAGATCTAAAAATCAGTAAAAATGAAGCGGGGCAATTGCAGTACTTCGATAAAAATCAAAAGGCATTAAATGGCTTTTATCAAATCCAGTTAGAAAACGGTTATATCCAAGCCACTTTTCAGAACGGTTTTTTTGAAGGCAGCTTTAAGCAGGTTGAGAATAATCGATTGAAGTTTCTGATTGATTACTGCGCGTCTAAACCTTGTGGTGTTTACCAAAGTTATTTTGAAGACGGAAAAATTGCTAAACACAAAAATTACAATAAATGGGGCCAATTAGATGGCAACTTTAAAGTTTACAGCCCAAACGATGGCCGTCTACTTCGTAAAACCCATTATGAAAAAGGCATAAAGTCTGGAGTCGAAGTGGTCTATTTTGACGCTGGTCTTGAGTCTGTTAAAAGTCGCACTAATTATGCCCAGGGCAAAAAGCAAGGCGAAGAAACCTTGTATTTCCAGCAAGGCGGCTTAGAAGTAAAGCAGTTTTATGTCAATGATCAGCTAGCGGGCAAACACATTAAGTATGATGAAGAAGGCGAAAAGTTATTCGAGGCCAATTATAAAGATGGTCAATATCATGGCTCTGCTAAAATGTTTTTAAATGGTAAATTATGGATTCTGAAGCATTACCAACAAGGTAAGTTGCATGGTAAATGGATCGAATACGATTTAGAACAAAAGGGAATAACCAAACAAGTAAAGTATTTTGCGTATGATAAAGAGATTGAGCAAAAAGGTTGGACTGAGTTAGAAGTTAGAGCTACATCAATAGAAAAGTCACAGGATAAACAGCAACAAAAAGAAAACTCAGAAAAAGAGCGCTCCCAGCAAGCGACCTTGGAAAAAAAACAATAAGGCACTTCATTGAATTCATATAAAAAACTGGATCGCAAAATTTGTATTGCGCCGATGCTCGATTGGACCGATCGTCATCAAAGGCGTTTTATGCGATCTATAACCAAACACGCAGTACTTTACACTGAAATGATCACCACGGGCGCCATTTTGCATGGCGATCAAGCTGGTCACTTGAAATTTAATAATGAAGAACACCCGGTTGCAATTCAGTTGGGTGGAAGTGATCCTAAAGATCTGGCTGAGTGCGCCAAAATTTGCGAAGACTACGGTTATGATGAAATCAATTTAAACGTTGGTTGCCCAAGCGATAGAGTGCAAAACGGCCGTTTTGGCGCCTGTTTAATGGCCGAGCCGGAGTTAGTAGCTGAGTGTATGGCAGCGATGGGCAATGTGGTTGATATTCCAGTAACGGTAAAAAGTCGTATTGGTATTGATGACTTGGATTCTTATGAGCTGCTGCATAAGTTTATTGATACCATTCAAGCTGCTGGCGTAGACACCTTTATTATTCATGCCCGAAAGGCTTGGCTTTCAGGGTTAAGCCCGAAGCAAAATCGTGAAATTCCGCCTCTAAGATATGATGTCGCCTATCAAGTTAAAAAAGATTTTCCGCAACTAGAAATTATTCTCAATGGTGGTGTGACTAGTCTCGACCAAGCAGAAGAGCATATGCAGTATCTTGATGGCGTGATGATCGGCCGCGAAGCCTACCATAATCCTTATCATTTAATTGATGCTGATCAACGCTTTTATGGTGGTTTAGAGCCTACTCCATCGCGAATCGAAGTTGCTCACGAATTTATGGACTACGTACAAAGCCAGCTGGACCAAGATGTTTATTTAGGCCACATGACCCGCCATATTTTAGGTCTATTCCATGCCCAACCCAAAGGCAAACTGTGGCGTCGTCATTTAAGCGAGAACGCCTATAAAAAAGGCGCAGGAATAGAAGTTATAAAAAAAGCATTGGAGCTGTTTGAATGAAGAAAGTTATAGGGATACTGATCGCTGGGTTTGCGATATTTATTGTTACTTTTTTGTTATTGAATAAGTCTGTCATGGATAGTCAGTTACCTGAACAATCAGCTCAAATTGAGCCATTAAAAGCAAAAAACAAAGAAAAAACACAAGAGGCGGAGATTATTGAGACGCAGTCTGAAGCTGATGCTGAGAATGTAGATAAAAATGATACTTCTTCAAAAGAAGAAGTTATTAAAGACTCATGCAATGACTTTAGGAATAAGCACCCTCAGCAAGAAGCAGCCTTTAATGCCATTATGGCTGAGATATTTATGAGTGACGAAGACGCAAGTGATACTAGTGTTTTCACCAATATGGATTGGGTTAGTTTAAATGCGTTGGCTAATGGTGGTGATAAAGATGCTCTGTTCTTTTTAGGTGATGGCATGGCGGTAAAAGCAATATATGGAAAGGATTTCTATGGCCCGAAAGAAGTAAGAAACTCACCTAGTTCTGAAGAAATAAAGAATCATAAAGTTCAACAGGAAGAACTTACAAAAGGTTTCGATTTATTATTTAAAGCAGGAGTTCGTGGAAAACTAGGAGCTTTTTTGAGTTTGCAAATGAATAGTGACTTAGTTACAAGGCAATTGATCAGAACTGAACCAAGCTCAGAGTCAGAAATAAAGCACTCAATGGCTAACTTGATTGCTTATAATCGACTCTTGAGTTTTATACACACTAAGGATGAGCCTTTTCGATTAATGTTTGCAAAAGACGCGAAAGATTATTACAGCGAGTCAATAGAAAAGCATTATGGAAATTGGAAGCCTGAATTGAGTTCTGAGCAAAAAGCTATAGAGCTGAAAGATCTTCATAAGTTAGCTGACCAAAAGTATCAATCACTTGAGCAAAAATGGATACAGCAACGCGAATTCTATGGCTTTGAAACACACCCTAAGTTACTAGATCCCAAGTTAGAGGCTTATTTAATGCAGGTTTCTGAGCTGTGCTGGAGCTAAATTGTTACAAATAGTGAACAACTGAGTCGTTCTAACTTGCTGATATATAAGGAAATATGTCTGTTGCTCTACTCTAGGGTACTCTAAATATAAACACATCCCTTAATGAGCGATTTTTGTCATTTGCTATGACATAGAGCAAGTCATACAATAAGTTATTGAAAGTTAACAACTTTAGGGGGTTGTATGAAGTTTTTAAAGTGGTTCTTAATCATTTTAGTGTCGCTTTTGATAATCCTAGCCGTGGTGGGCTTTTTTCTGCCGCAAAAAGTTCATTTGGAACGCTCAATTATCATAGGCGCAAACCGTGACACTGTGTTTACCCAGATTAATAGTATGCAAAACTTTAATCAGTGGTCGCCTTGGTATAAATTAGATCCGAATGCCAATTACCAATATTCTGGGCCAGATGCGGGCAAGGGCAACAGGATGTCTTGGTCTAGCCAAGATCCTAATGTGGGCAAGGGCAGCCAAGAGATTGTAGAAAGCCAATACCCAAGTTTGGTGAGAACAGAGTTGTTATTTGGTGATGACCCAAATCCAGGTTATGCGGAGTTCAGCATCGAAGAAATTACTTATACCCAAACTCGTGTAACATGGGGCTTTGATGCAGATTTTGGCAATAACATTGTTGGCCGTTACTTTGGATTGTTTTTGGAATCGATGCTGGGGCCACAATACGAAGAAGGCCTCAAGGCTTTGAAAGAACAAGTAGAAAGCTAATCTTACGAAACTCTCGAAGCCACCGGTTGGTGGCTTTTTAATTTTAGTGGTAACTGTGCACTGTATTGAGATGATCAATGCGTATAATGGGTGCGCAAAAATTTAACTTAGGACTAATCATGAGCAAACAAAAACTCAATTTTAAATTGCCAAAAGTCGCTGCAGTAGCTGCTGCATTAGCCTTAACTGGTTTGGTGGGTTGTTCATCTACGCCAGTGTCAGAGCTGGGTGCTGATGCGCTTAAAGGTGTTAATTTGGTAGAAGAAGTGTCTAAAACTGGTGATGAGCTAGTGATCCCCTACAAGAAATTTGTATTGGACAATGGCTTAACCGTAGTTTTACACGAAGATAATAGTGATCCGTTAGTGCATGTGGATGTAACTTATCATGTGGGTTCTGGCCGTGAAGATATCGGCAAGTCAGGCTTTGCTCATTTCTTTGAGCA
>JABXIW010000424.1 GCA_013372875.1 Gammaproteobacteria bacterium
ATCTCTCCGCCACATTTAGAAAAAGCCCGCTAAGAAATTAGTGGGCTTTTTCGTATATTCAGATTTGAAAGGACTTGGACAAATCCCTCCTTGAATACAAGCCCAACACTCCGCCACATTTAGCAAAAGACCACTAATACGTTAGTGATCTTTGTTCTGCCTAATTACCTTTTTCAACTATCAAGAGGCAAAGACTTCTGTCGCCGCTTTTATTAACTGCATGTGAATAGGTACAAGGTCTGCGTGGTTTGTTCTATATCCACCACCCACAACGGCGGCAACAGGAATCCCTCTGTTTTTCATCAGTTGAAAAAGAAAACGATCACGCTCAAAAATTGCTTGAGTCGATACGTCAAAGTAACCAAGCTCATCATCTTGATGAATATCTACCCCAGCGTCGTAAATCACCATATCTGGACGATGGAGATTCAACGCCATCTCGACCACCTCTTTAAACGTCATCAAAAATGTTTCATCGTCTGTTCCTTTTGCTAACGGAACATCCAAATCAGAATGTGGTTTTCTCGCAGGAAAGTTTTTATCGCAATGAAAAGAGAGCGTCACGATGTCCGGCTCTTCTTGGCACAAGGTGGCGGTTCCATCACCATGATGAACATCACTATCAATAATTAAAATCTTATCAACGTGCTCGTTATCCAACATGTGTTTAGCCGCAATCACTAAATCGTTGAACAAACAGAATCCGCTACCAAAATCTTTGTGAGCATGGTGATAACCACCACTTAAGTGCAGTGCGATACCGTGCTCAAGCGCTTTTTCGGCTGTCAGAAGTGTACCAGCCGCTGACGTCAGAGTTCGAGTAATCAGAGCTTCACTCCAAGGAAAGCCGATTCGACGCATTTTAGCGGCGGGCATATTACCTTGTGCCAGTAAGTCAACATACTCCGCATCATGCACGCGCTTGATCGCTTCAATTGACAGAGCTTGTGGTTCAAAAAACTGCACCCACTCAGCTTGCACATAGCGACGTACCTCTTCATAGAGATATTGATACTTCATGATTGGGTAACGGTGCCCTTCAGGCAATTCAAGTTTTGAGTATATAGGGTGGTATATCAGTGGCAACATGAGACATTCTTTTCATACAACGTTGTGAAATATTACCAACTACAAAGGTTGAATAGAAATTAATTTAATTGATAATGATTTTCATTAAAAATTAAATTTCATACTCCAACGATGAAGAAAACGACATTTACGGTCCTAGGCGCTTTGTTTGGTTCCTTCTGTGCTATTTCTGTATTTATATCCCTGTTGTTTAGTGCATGGTGGTTAGTTGATTTTGTCGCACTCAGCTAACACAATAGTTCGATAACGAGTCTTACCAGAGAGTTAAAAATGGCCCATAGTGTTTTTATCACAGGCGCAAATCGTGGTATTGGTTTGAGTCTGACAGAGCTTTATCTTGTACGCGGGTGGAACGTCCACGCTACTAGCCGTAACGTCACAGACAGTGACGAACTACAAGCTTTGAGCTCACGTTACTCCTCTTTGAGCTTGCATGAACTGGATGTTACTGATTACGCAAAAATCGCGTTACTTGCTCAGAGCCTGCCACCTATCGACCTTTTGATTAACAACGCTGGTTACTACGGCCCTAAAGGTTATGGGTTTGGAAACACCGATGTGGATGAATGGCGTAAAGTACTTGAGATTAATACGATAGCGCCACTTAAACT
Organism: Gammaproteobacteria bacterium; assembly: GCA_013372875.1. The sequence goes on from JABXIW010000424.1 coordinate 1,701, forward strand.
GGTCGAAACGCTCTATCCACAACTGCAACAAGGACAGTTGAAAAAAATCGCCTGCATCTCTTCAAAAGTCGGGAGTATGACGGAGAATACATCGGGTGGCGGCTATATTTATCGCTCGTCAAAGGCGGCACTCAATTCCGTAGTCAAAAGCTTAAGCAATGACTTAACGCCTGACGGTTTTACTGTCTTTGCTTTGCACCCTGGTTGGGTACGCACCACAATGGGTGGGCCAAATGCACTTATAGATGCAGAGACATCAACTCAAGGGCTGGCACAAGTTATTGACCAAAGCACCGTTGAACACTCTGGTCAATTCATCAATTACGACGGAACTTCGCTTCCTTGGTAAGTATTTTATAAAAAGATGAGAGGTAGGTTAGCTTTATGCTTTCTACTTCTCTGACAACCTTGAATTTCTGCGTTTCCTTTCCAGACTTAGTAAGGCTATCAAACAAATAAGGAGAGTGAGCATGGCTGCGGATAGAGATCTGGTGAATTTTAGTGAAGATCACGAACTCAACTACTGCTTAAGAAGCGCAGGGAAACGTCAAACACAAGCGAATCGCGATGCGTTGGTCGATTTAGGTAAGCAAGTCAAACAAGTCTCGGGCAAACGAGTTCTTACGCAAGATGATGTAAGAGGTGCCATTCAAAATCACGGAGATCTGTTTGAGTAACACCACCACAAACAACAAGCAAAAGCGGCGCTCTCATGCGCCGCTTTTGTTTAAGAGCTCTTTCGCTTTGAGGCTCCCGCTTTCGATGCCCCACTCTTTGGGTAGCTTCGCTTTTTACGCTTGAACGCCGGACGTTCGACTTTAGGTAAGTGGCGCAGAGAATCCGGTATTGGCCCTGATTTTACTTGGCTCATCAACCCATCAATACGCTGTTCAAGTGCCTGCATGAAAGGTTGATAAGCTTGATTTCTTTCTGCCATCCCCTGAAGTTGGTGCTCCCAATGAGCGGTCATGTCAGGATACGTCGCATCTTGTGGTAATGCGTTGATTAACCCTCGTCCAGCTTGCGAGCTGAGTATGGATTTACCTTGCCTTGTCAATAACTGACGCTTAAAGAGCGTATCCAAAATACCCGCACGAGTCGCTTCCGTACCTAATCCATCTGTGTCGCGCAGAATTTTTTTCAACTCTTTATCAGCAACATAACGAGCAATTCCCGTCATCGCTTGCAGCAGAGTGGCTTCAGTAAAGTGTTTTGGTGGCTCAGTTTTTCGGTCTTTAATTTCACCTTCACGACATGTTAACACCGTGCCTTCACTTAACGGTGGCACCGCATCAATACCTTCGTCTTCTTTATCCGTTTTTCCCATCAGCGCTTTCCACCCCAACGAAACAAGTTGACGACCTTTAGCGATGAAAATGCCACCAGCGATGTCGAATACCAATTTCGCTTCGGCATAGACAGCCGCAGGATAAAACTGCATTAAATATTGGCGCGCAATGAGCTGATACACTTTCATTTCGTTGCCAGACAGCGCATTAACGTTGGCTTGCTTAGGCGTTGGAATGATGGCGTGGTGAGCATCGACTTTTTTGTCATTCCACGCTTTCGACTTAATCGATAAGTCGGCACCATTCACTGCGCTTTGCAGTTCTTTGGCGTTGTTTGCAATAGCGGATGTAACCGTTCCAGCTTGAGAATAATGCTCCAACGGCAAGTAGCGACAATCAGAACGCGGATAAGTGATCAGTTTGTGCTTTTCGTATAGTGCCTGACAAGTATCTAGCACCTGCTGCGCACTCATGCCATAACGCTTTGCTGCATCAATCTGCAAAGCAGACAATGAATATGGCAATGGTGCAGATTGCTTGGTTTGCTTCTGCTCTGATTCCTTCACTATCGCTGGCTGGTTCGCGATCCGATTAGCGACGTTTTCGACTAACTTGCGATTTAATACTCGCCCTTCTTCATCCTGCCATGGTTTGCAAGCCTCACTGGGTTTCCAGCGTGCGCGAATATCAAACGCCCCATTTTGGTCTTGATACGGGATCAATGCGTGCAGCGTGAAGTAATCTTTCGGAACAAAGTTTTCAATTTCTTCATCTCGACGGACGACAAGCCCTAGAACCGGAGTTTGCACACGCCCAACCGAGAGCACACCTTGGTAGCCAGCCTTTTGTCCCAGCAAGGTATAAGCGCGAGACATATTCATTCCATACAACCAATCCGCCCGTGAGCGCGCGAGAGCGGAAACAGACAGAGGAATAAAATCACGATTACTGCGCATTGAGTTTAGTGCGCGCTTCACCGCAGGTAAGTTCAAGTCAGA
>JABXIW010000311.1 GCA_013372875.1 Gammaproteobacteria bacterium
ACATTGTGGTGCGCTTCAATAGCGTCACGGAATGCTTGAATGTAGTCTTCTTCAGAAACGTCTTCAGTACCTGTAAACACTGGTAACTGAATTTCCACGACTTCTACACCAAAGCGGTGTTTTACAACATTCAGCGGAGATGTCGCTGCAATGTGTTCGTGGTGTGTAGTAAGAATCACGTCTCCCGGCTCGAAATGCAGACCATTAATGATCGAACATAGACCGTCAGTCGTGTTGCGGCTTAAGATGATTTCATCAGCATTTGCGCCAAAACCTGGTGCAATCTCTGCGATCATGTCTGAAACGTAAGGGAACTTACCAAACTTACCTTTCATGTCCCATGGGAACTTCGCCACTAATTTGTTGTTGTCTTCATAGCCTTCAAGAACATGTTTCGGCATTGAGCCTGTTGTACCAATGTTCATGTAAGTCGTTCGTTTATCCAAAACGAACTGCTTTTGCACTTTACGCCAAAAACGCTTATCGTGCTTTCTACCTAGCCCGCGGCTGCTCCAATCAATTTTCTGTTCTCGAGCTTGTGCTACACCTGAAAAAGCAGAAGCACCAACACCAGCTACAACGGCACCCGTTGCGCCTTTAAGAAAATTACGTCGGCTGCGATTAGTCTGAATAGAATCCTTGTCGCTCATTTTTTCGATCCTTGTCGGAAATTAGCCATATTATTAATTTTTAAACGCGTAACTATCTGTTACTAAAACATTATTACCTATTCAAACCAGACTTTAATTTTTTACTCTGCTATTAAGTGACTTTAGTTCCACTTTTTTAACTTATTTGATGACATAAGCAACAGTTTCGCTTCCAACCAATAAACAACTGAATACATATTAAAATATTCATTAAATTGACTATTTTTATGATAAACGCTTAATAATAGTTTTATCTATAAACAAACAGTGAGCTTTGTTATAAATTCATTAAAAATTTAACTTTGTATTAATTAGAAAATTCAGCGTCATATTTGTTCAACTGCGACTATTCTTTTTATAACCAAGTAATCTCAATATGTTAAGTTTCATAAAATGGCTTGATGTTTAAATGAACAGTTAATTTTTAGACCATATATAGCGAGATCTAAAGTAGTTCAAACAAATGTACGGTCTAACTCTTAGCTGCGAGAACAAACCACTTGGATATACGCTCAAATTAATACTTTATAAAGAAGGAAATCGCATGTTAAAAGGATTGCTGTGCATCTCAGCGGCGGCTGCTTTCGTGATGACACCAAACGCGTTGGCCCAATCAATCACCATGACCGATTTGGGTACTAACCAAGCCGTCGGTACGGTGGAATTATCAGAGAGTGACTACGGAATTGTATTCACGCCGAATCTGTCAGGAATTCCTGCCGGACTACATGGCTTTCACGTCCACGCTAACCCAACCTGTGACAGTGCAGAAAAGGACGGTAAAACCGTAGTAGGTGGCGGTGCGGGCGGCCATTACGACCCAGACAATACTGGCCAACATGGTTTTCCATGGACCGATGGCAACCATCTTGGCGATCTGCCAGCGTTGTATGCCGACATGGAAGGAAACGCCAGCCAACCGGTTTTAGCTCCGCGCCTCAAAATGTCTGATTTAAAAGGCAGAGCCTTGATGATTCATGCCGGTGGGGACAATCACTCGGATCAACCAGCCAAATTAGGTGGCGGCGGTGCGCGCATTGTGTGTGGCGTGATCGATTAAATCATGATCTGTCTAATTCACACTTCCTCATGCGGCAGGAAGTGTGAATCGTTGTGTATACTGATGCGATGTCGCATCGGTTTCAAGATGACTGTGATGCAGCATTAAAATGGACTGGACAATTTTAGTACCAATGCCTAGCGCGCCAGCTTGCGCATTCAGCTCTATTTGGTTGGAAAAAGTAAAACGAACTTGAGATGTATTATCGCCCCGTTTTACATCGCAACTCACGGTCGCATCCGACGGACTATGCCGAAGTGCATTTTCCAATAAATTCAATATCAATCGTTCTAATAACCCCTTATCACCTATCACTTGGATTGGCTCATCTACGGTAATGTTCAACGTCACGCCTTTACGTTGAAACTGACTTTGCATAGTTTCGGCGCATTCTGCCATTAGTTGGCTAATATCAATCGGAAGATACTCATAGCTCGGTAGCGGAGCTTCTTGTTTTGCCACATCCAACAGAGCGTGCAATTGCTGGGAGAGTTTTTCACTGTTGCGAAACGCCACTTCAATGAGCGGATCGGGGTCAGGATGCTGCAAACGCCAAGTTTCCAAATACCCAAGTACACTCGAAAGCGGCGTTTTTAAATCATGGCTCAGTTGCAAAAGACTTTGGCGGCGATGAGAGGATTGATATTCAAGTTGCAAAAATTGCTGCTGGATGTGTTTTGCCATCAATTGATAAGAACGCGCAATCGGCACTAGCTCTGGCACTTGATGAGCAAAATCAGGTTGTAGGCGAAAATCGTGTTCGGCTTGTTTTTGCAGTTGATCGGTCACACGTTCAATCGGGTTTAACAAGCTGCGCTTAACCAAGAAATATGAGCCAAAAGCGAAACCTAAAATCGAAATAAGCACTAAACCCGCAAGCGCCAAGTACGACGAATCCACTTGAGCGTTGGCAATGGCCGTATGACGAGAGCTTCCGATCACCACGTACAAATAACCAATGGTTGAGCCAAGCTCCTCTATCGCTGCGACAGAAAAGACTTTGTGTTCATCACGATTACGCGGGTCATCGCCTAGAATCGGGAAAGGTTCTCCACTGAGAAACTGACGAATAGGAGCCAGATTCACCGCTCCCATCAATTCCGTCCCTTCTGGCGCAGCGTGCGTAGTAATGTTGCCTTGGCTATCAAGAAAATAGATTTCGAAATCAGGCCCTATCAACATGAGGGTGTGGAAAATCGACTTGAGCGCTTTGGGATTGTAGTCCGTACCAATCATGAGCGGATTGTCATCCCGCATGTGACTGGCTAGATCTTGATGCAAGCTTTGCTTGGTACGAAGCTCAATGGTCTCTTTTTGCCAATTGTAAGTCAGCGCAATGGCCGCCATCGCCAAACAAAACCAAACCGTGGTGAATACCACCAAACGAGATTTGAAGCTCATCCTATCGCCTCCTCACACCGCCCATTATTGGCGCGGCTGAAATTTGTACCCAACACCCCAAACCGTTTGAATAAAATGATGCTCTGAGTCCGACAACGACAGCTTGCTGCGCAAGCGATTAATGGTGCTACAAACCGTGTGATGATACCCTGCATGATTGGTGTTCCAGACATGATCCAAAAGCTCGTCCTTACTGTAGACTCGACCGGGACGAGTGGCGAGAAACTGCAGCAAGGTGAACTCGGTTGCCGTAAGAGCGACGTCTTTATCATTGAGCGAAACCTGATGTAGTTGAGGAATGATCTTCAAGTCACCAAAGTTAAGCGCCTCTTCTTCTGCTCGCTTTGGAGTCGGCTTTTCAGCAACTTGATTAACGCGCCGAAGTACATTTCTCACCCGAGCTTGAAACTCTAAAACACTAAACGGCTTTGTAATGTAATCATCGACGTCTGCTTCCAATCCATCCACTTTATCCATCTCACCGTCTCTTGCAGTCAACACCAAAACCGGCGTCCAATCTTGCCGTTGACGCAAGTGATGGCAAATATCTAAACCATCACCATCGGGTAAACCTCTGTCGAGGATCACCAAATCAAACGACTGCTGCTGATAAGTATTTCTACCCGCTGCAACGCTGGATTCTCGACTGACTTGATGCCCCTGAAACTTGAGATGCATTTGAACCAGTTCGGCCAAGTCATCATCGTCTTCAATCAACAATATGTTCGCCACCACGTTGGTTGTGTGCCGTTCCATGATCCTTTCCTTGTCTGGGAGACGCCTCATTCTGCAAATGACCGGGACGGAGCCGTATTTCTTTCAACAAGGTCAGCTTTCAACAAGGTCAGCTTTCAACAAGGTCAGATTCCCACAAGGTCAAAAAGTGCTCTGGTGGTGGAGTGAGGGATAAAAGCATGAACAAACACTTTTAGGAAAGGATCCGCCACCAGAGCAGGTGAGTTATTCAACGCGCGTGATCGTGACCTTCGCTCCAGGATTTAGAAAACGATGGTTTGCCGACAAGGTTGAATCAGCCAGTCCATCATCATGGCTGATGACGCCAGCATGAAACGCGAGCGCATCATTCATATCATTTCGGGTTGAGTTAAACCCTTCTCCGCCACCCGCAGGGCCGGGAATCGTGGCCGCCAATTCGTCATTAAGCTCTGTGCCAGAATCCCACACGTTCATGTTCATCTCGTAACTGTCACCCACTGCGAGTGACTTGAGCGATAATCCCGTTTCGCCAACAAAGGCATCATTAGTGTTCACGAGCATCGAAGCCAGCGACAAATAACCATAACGATGAGGATTGACCGTGATGGTGACTTCGTCCGATGCGCCCGGCAGCAATAAACCGTTGCCAGAGAGACCTTGGTAGACGTTGTCGTCACTGTTCATCAGAGCAATCAGCTCGGCATTGCTGCCGCCCTCAGCTAAGTGTTCTAACTCAACCGACGCACTTTGACCAATTTCGAATAGCTGAAAATCGCTATTGTGCGTCAGTACCGCCAGTGGAGACATCGGTTGATTCGCCGTTAAGTTCTCGACATTCACCGTATATCGGTATGACTTCGCAACATTGTTATCATCATTCGGACAACCCGCAAGCACTCCGACAGAGGCCGCTACCAGTAAGATTTTGTATTTCATACCTCCTCCTTACTTCACAACAATTGTGATGGTTGCGACTGGGTTTAACCAACGATGATGACTGCTATCGAGATCACTCTTGCCACCAGCCGGATCGCTGTCACCCAAATTACCCGGATGAATGTGAACCTTGTCGTTGCTCACCGCCGTTTCTACGCCAGTACCACCGCTACCGAAGGTAATAAAAGGAGGATTAGGAATGCTGGACGCTAACTCGTCGTTCGCTTCGGTGCCCGCGTCATAGCTGTTCAAGGTCGCTTTGTAAGTGCCCGCTTCGGTTGGAATTTTCCAGCTATCTAAGCCGACAAAACCATCGTTGGTTGG
>JABXIW010000372.1 GCA_013372875.1 Gammaproteobacteria bacterium
CAAGTAAAGCTGGCAATTTTTTCCTGAATCGTATTCTCTGTCATTGTTTCTTTAGCGTTATCATTTTCAATGAAGTCTAAGAGCCTCGCGCTTTACGTTCTTTGATTTAGCGCTTCTTAACATCACTCTTTCTGGGATTTCCATATTGAAATTCAATTTGGGAATTCGTTATTTCCCCCAGCCTTTTCATTTTGACAATCAATTTAAGGTACTGATTTAAAGCAATATTATTTCTGGTTCATATTTTGCTCTACTTCGTTAAACGGAATGTTGGAGGGACACAATATGACTTACAGAGCGGAAGTAGACGGATTAAGGGCGATTGCTGTCACGTTAGTGATTTTGTTTCATGCGGGAGTTGAGCAATTCGCTGGTGGCTTTATTGGCGTCGACGTATTTTTTGTTATCAGCGGCTATTTGATCACCACCATCGTGATTAACGATTTGGAAAACCAGAAGTTCAGCCTCGGTGATTTTTATGAGCGACGCATTCGCCGCATACTTCCTCTGCTACTGGTGGTGATTGCCGTCAGCTATTTGATGTCTTGGTGGCTATTTTTGCCACAAGCACACAAAGACGTTGGTCAGTTCGCAGTGTCTTCTATTCTTTCTTCATCCAACATTCTTCTGTATTTAAAAGGCCACAATTACTTCGGTTTAGAAGATCAAGCCAATCCGCTATTTCACACCTGGAGCTTGGGCGTTGAAGAACAATACTACATTGTCATTCCTTTGCTACTCATGCTACTCGCTCGTGGCAAAAACGCGTTTTACCTGACTTTTTTCATCGCGGTATTTGCGCTGAGTTTGATGACTATTGTTTATGCGAGCAACGATCCTGATTTCGCCTTCTACATGATCTTCTCTCGTGCTTGGGAGCTGGCAACCGGTTCATTACTCGCATTGGTAATGAGAAAAGCCCAAGTTCAATCCAACGATACGCTGGCAACCATTGGCATCGTTTTGATATTGGCCTCTGCACTTTTGTTTAAAAAATCGCAAGATGGCGCGGGTATCACTTTGTTGGTGCCGGTCATCGGTAGCGCGTTAGTGATTTTGTTTGCCTCTAAAGACAATGTCTGCGGTAAATTGCTGAGCCTAAAATGGGTCGTGTTCGTCGGCTTAATCAGCTACAGCTTGTACTTGTGGCATATTCCGCTATTTGTGTTTTACCGCTACATGCTGGACGCAACTCAAGACGTCAATATCTCGCTTTACATTGCCGCTCTTTTTGTACTGTCTTACTTCACTTGGCGCTTTGTGGAAAAGCCGTTCCGCAGCCGAAAAGCCATGAGCATGCGCACTGTGTCTGCGGTTGTTGTGTTGTTGACGCTGCCCTTGCTGACGTTCGGCGTTATTGGTCATCAAAACGGTGGTTTTCCAGAAAGAAGTGCATTTTTCGAGGCCATGCGCGTTAACAACGGTTACGGTTTAGATTGCAACGGCAACACCGACGTTAACGATGTGTGCTCGTCTGCGCCGCAGCCTACCATCGCTGTGTTAGGCAATAGTCACAGCATGGTTTACGTGAAGCGTCTGTCCGAAGTAACACCAACTGGCGTGGTGCAACTTACTCAAGATTCCTGTGCGGTCGGTTATGTCGACATCCTCGAAGCTGCTGACTCAATTTCTTGCCGACAGTTCTTCAAACAGGCAGTCGATACCATTTTGCGTACCCCTTCTATTCGTCGCGTCGTTATCTCTTCCAACTTCAATAAAGAGCTTTCACAAGCCGATTATGAGGCATCATTGACTGGTTTGTTAAATGAACTGGAAGGGAAAGAAGTGGTCGTTTTCGGCCCAACGCCTTCTGCACCTTTTGCGGTAGGAGAATGCCTTTGGAAAGCGCGTTTGTTTGGCGAGCAGGAAGAGTCTGTATGCGATTTCTCCCCCAAGCGACATCACCCTCAAAACGTGGCGAAGTTAGTGAACTACTTTGATCGATTTGAGCACGTTGAGTTTGTCGACTTGACCGATGCCATTTGCAGAAATGGTGTATGTCGAATGAAAGTTGGTGCGAACAACGCCATGTATACCGATGACAGCCATTTATCTTACAAAGGTGCTGAGTTGGTGCTTGGGCATTACCACAACAGTACGAATGAAACTCAACAGTTCACTTACGACCGACAATAACCAAGGAATTAGCTTTATGCTTCAGCGCTTATCTCAGGTAAGCGCTGAATATTTTAGAGCAAGAGAAAGCCAACGCCTCTATTTGAAAATGCGCGGGTCAAACGCGAAATCGAGCTTTTCGGCTTTCTTGATGATCTCTTTCATTTTGGGATGATTTGGGTTCACCACGTAGTTTTTATCACGAGGTGAAATCGTTGAAGGCACTTGCAGCGCGGCAAACTCAGGATGAGGATCATTGAGAAACTGATCACCAATGTATTGCGTAGACTCGCTCGCCGGTATTGCTCGCCACGTCACTGGGAGATCTTCTTCATCTAAGGTGGCGATGAGGTATTCTGGCATTTCAATACGATATAAATCGTACAGTTTGGTGATGGCAGGATCGTTGTTTACGTGAACAAACACTTCCAATGAGCAAAGGGATTCCGATTCAGAGAAGTAGAGGGCTTCGGTTCCTTTTGAGTTCCATCGCCCTCCAAATAACTTTGCGCCAATGGGGCTAAACGGCGTGTCAGCAAATTTCTTTTGTGTGAGACGATAGAGCTTCATATTACG
>JABXIW010000432.1 GCA_013372875.1 Gammaproteobacteria bacterium
GAGCGAGCCAAAGTGCAACTTGACTCTTGGCAGTCCGTGTTAGATGAAACTCGCTCAGTAAACCAGTCTCCGGCTGGTCTGTTAAAGATTGGCGCAACCTTGGCGGTAGGTTCTAAATTTTTAGTCCACTACCTTGATGATTTTCTAGAAAAATACCCCGATATCACTCTGCAACTCACCACGACGCTACCCGGTCAACTGCCGGAACTGAGTTTGGATCTCTTCATCAGTCGTCATTTAGAACAGCTCAATTCATTAAGCTTTAAAGCCACCCCGCTGTTCGAACACAAAGCTCAGTTTTATGCAGCGCCGAGTTACTTAGAAAAATACGGCACGCCACAAAATGTTGAAGAGCTGACAAAACACAATATTTTGATTTGGGGAGAAAAACCTGCAAGAGAGATCAAGACCAACCGTGGGAAAAGAGTGAGCTTGTCAGGCAACTTCGCAACGACCAATCCAGAAGCTCTGTTTCATGGTGCAAAACGCGGAATGGGTATCTTGATGACCAACAACGTAATGATCAAAGACGATTTAAAATCCGGGGCGCTAGTGCCTATTTTGCCGGATGTTACAGCCGACGAGGCTACGGTGTATGCGTACTACCCAAAACTGGATTATCAACACACACGCACCCAATTGTTCCTCGACTATCTAAAATCCCGTTTAGAAGAAGAAAAACGCACCTAATTTGATAGTTTTCTTGTTAAATGTGTGAGTAAGCGACTACTTTGAAATTAATGCCTCAAACTTTGATAACACTCTAGTCTTACTAGACTCACCTATTAGTGTTAATTCCTTGTCTGTTGGGATTCAAAGTTTGAAAAATCTCCTGAAGTAAACGATAGTTTACTTGATGCATATCAAATTATAAGTCGTCGTGTCGCACAACTATCAAAGCACGATATGAAATTAATAACGGCTAGGTAACGTGTTTAATGGATCATGTACAAATCAGTGTCCAAAAGCTTGATGAAATATTGAAGCTCAATGGGAGCGCTCTGCTCAACAGAGTGACTTTAGATATCCATCAACAGTTGAAGAGTCATTGTACATGCGTTGTTGAAGTGGCTCATCTTCAACATGCTGCACACACCATTTCCTTTGCAAGTGGCGGAGAGATCTCAGATAACCTCAGTTACCACCTGTCGGGCACTCCATGTGAAAAAGTCGCGAAAGACATTGGCGAGCACATCTTTTACCAAGATCAGGTCTATAAACGCTTTCCTGAAGACCAGATGTTTCAGGATGATGGCGTTCAAGCTTACCTTGGCCTACCGTTGAAAACACAAAGTGGCGAAGTGCTTGGGATTTTGCTGTCTACTTTTACTCGAAGTATTCACGCGAAAGAAGCACAAGATGTGCTCGAACTTCATCGCTTTTATGCCAATGTGATTATCCATAGCCTTCGTGAAAAATGGGTCAGCGAGCGTTCGGACAAACTCCTAAACCAACTTAGCTACGAAGTCTCCCATGACAACCTCACCGGTTTGTTGAACCGCAGCTGTTTGGCAGATACGCTCGAAACATTAACCCAGCAAGCCACCCGCCCTTTTAATCTGGCGTATCTGGATATCGACAACTTCAAATCGATAAACGACATCAACGGGAACTACATTGGTGACCAGATCATCAAGTTTACTGCAAATGCGATTCAACAGAGCTTGTCTTCCCCGAATAACGCGTTTCGCGTTGCTGGCGACGAGTTTGCCTTTATTACTTACGATGAAGATCCCGTGGCTGTATGTCAGGAAGTGCTCGATAAAATTGAAGCCGGTTACAGTGACAAATCCAATCGTATTTCTTTTACCGTGAGCATTGGCATTGCACGTGCGCCTGTTCACATGCTCAACAGTGATGAACTGATCCTAAATGCCAGCTTAGCGTTGAAAGATTGCAAAAAACACCGTGACACACGAATTCAACATTACGACACGCACTTAAGTGCGCTTTATCATCGTCAAACGCAACTGATTGAAGCGATGCGCATTCAATTAAGCACGAGCATTACTGAAAGTCATGAGCTTTACGTGGTGTTACAACCGATTGTTGATGTAAACAATGATCGCTGGGATTACTTTGAAATACTCGCTCGTTGGAACAGCAGTGTGTATGGCAACATCTCCCCTGCGGAGTTTATTGAAGCGGCTGAGCAATCAGGATTAATCATCGAATTAGGTGAACGAATCATAGAGTTAGCATGTATTGCGAAGCAAGAGTTAGAGGCTCACCTCGGTTATACCGTGAAGCTATCCATCAACTGCTCTGCACACGAATTGGTCGATTCAAACCGCTACATCAACCACCTAACAACCTTGCTCGAGCGATACGGTCATGATGCTTCGGACTTTGTTATAGAGCTCACTGAAACCGTTTTGCTTTCTCAAAGTGGACGCGAGCAGATGGTTTTGAACTCGCTTCGCTATCTTGGTTTTAAAGTCGCACTGGATGACTTCGGCACTGGCTATTCAAGCTTAAATTACATTCATAATTACCCTATCGACAGCATCAAAATTGACGCCACATTTGTGCGCAATATGCTCTCGAACAAAACGTCAGAGCAAGTGGTGTATCTGATAGCCCAGTTAGCTCAACTGTTGGATGTCGACCTAATTGCAGAAGGCGTAGAAGACGACAGGGCGTTAAATAAGCTTATCGACATGGGTTGCCATTATATTCAAGGCTACTTCTATTCTCGCCCACACAACGTCGATGAATTGGTACACATGATTAACGATAGACAAGTCAAACGCGCATAAAAAAGACCAAGCAATTAGCTTGGTCTTTTTGTTTCGATTAAGAGCCTAAACAGCTATAAAACCGCTTTCTCTTTGTTTTTTAGTAGCTTATCCATTTCATCTCGATTCGCGATGAAGGTTGCCATCTCCTTCTTAGGAACAGAGCTCGCCATCGGAATATTTGCGCGCATCGCGTTTACAGGGCGTCCGTACTCGATCAATTCATAATGAAGGTGTGGACCAGTAACTCGGCCTGTTTTACCAGACAAGCCGATACGCTGACCGCGAGAAACTTTTTGGCCTTTCTTCACTAAGATCTTGCTTAGATGCAGGTAACGCGTTTTGTATTTGTTACCGTGCTCAACAACAACGTAGTTACCCGCATACGGGTGCTTACGTGTCATAATCACAGTACCGTCACCCGTCGACACTACAGGCGTGCCAGTTGGCACAGCAAAGTCAGTACCGTTATGCGGTGCAACACGGCCTGTTACTGGGTGTAAACGATTCGGGTTAAATCCAGAACTGATACGCCAACTACGGCTCACAGGATAACGTTGGAACGCACGCTGTAGGCTTTCACCTTTCGCGTTGTAGAACTGACCATCCGTATGAAGATACGCGGTTATCTCACGACCACGATTGTAGATTTTGATCGCTTCGATTTCATTCTTGCCAGTTGAAACACCGTTGATAGTTTGTGAACGACGAACCACTTCAAATCGGTCACCCGCACGAAGATCACGCCCAAAGTTCACCTGCTCTTTTAGCAAGCCCACCACTTGGCTGATTTCTGCAGAACTCAGACCTAAACGATTCGCAGAAGAAGAGAAACTGCCTTGAATTACGCCAACTAGCGGCTCCTGACGCCAAACACCAGGAATGGAAATATCGGTAAAGTCATAGCCACCATCGCTGTTCAGCTGGTAAACCACTTTATCTGCAATCGAAAATTGCAGTTCCATTTTTTCTAGCTCGCCTGTGGCATCATTGCGCCAAAAACGCAGCGTATTACCAGGCTTTAAGGTATCAAGTGCAAGGTAGTTCAAATCCGTTTCCATTACTTTCATTAATGAACTGTAACCGAAACCGAGTTGGCTAAAGATAGTACTTAAATTATCGCCAGCTTGGATTTGATACTCAAAATTAGGTGGAGTGACGACTTCCGCAGTCGTCGCATCAAGAATTCGTTCAACAACCTGCGATTCTGGCAGGTTTAATGCGATGGTTTTAGTTAAAGATGACTCTTTGAGAGAGTGAGAAACACCTATCGCAACTAAAACTGGCAAGGAGTATAACAGTAGCGCTCTACGACTTGTCAGATTCGGC
>JABXIW010000475.1 GCA_013372875.1 Gammaproteobacteria bacterium
AGCGAAAAATGAGTATTTGGAAAAAGCCGATCAGTTTGGACATCCTTAACGCTACATCAAGAAATACCATGATGGAGCACCTACAAATCGAGTACACCAACTTCACGGATGACTCATTAAGTGCAACGATGCCAGTGTGCAGTTTTACTCACCAACCGCTGGGTATGTTGCATGGTGGTGCATCCGTCGTACTAGCAGAAACATTAGGTTCCATTGCCGCAAACTTTTGCGTAAGTGAAGGTAACTACTGCGTAGGTTTAGATATTAACGCAAACCATGTACGAGCAATGCGCAGTGGTTATGTTATCGGTACCGCAAAACCTATTCACCTTGGTGTTTCGACTCAAGTTTGGCAGATTGAAATTACAGACGAACGTGATCGCTTGGTGTGTACTAGTCGTCTAACGATTGCTGTGAAACAACAAAAAGCAAAACTGGCTTAATTCGACTTCATCAGTCAGCAGAGATACACCCAAAGGCAAAACATGGTTATCGAGTTTTCATTAGGTAAAATTATCGCGACGCAGCGTGAAATCGTCATCAAACTAACGGGTGAGGCAATGGTCACATTGCAAGCACAAACCGATGCACTTCAACTTCTTGGTCGCGGCGCAAATGTTGTGTTAGCCCATGGGGCCGAATGCAAATGGTCAATAAAATTGGATAATGAGGAACAACTTATCCAACTCGCACAAGAAATTGGTATCGATATTCAATAATTTACCCCTTCATATTTGCACTTTTTCATAAAAATGAGGAAACTTGACTTATTGACATCAAGACAAGTATTTCCTCTTTATGAGTAGCCCTCGTTTACGTGTTCAGTTCGAAACACTCTTTGAAAAATTTGCCGGTAACGACACAGAAGTTCAGCTAGAAGACATTACCGACGCTCTGTTTTGTACGCGACGAAATGCGCGTATCGTTCTCAATAAGCTCGAAGAAGAAGGGTGGATAGAATGGCACCCGGCTGCTGGCCGAGGAAAACTATCCAAACTGATCTTTAAACGCAATCGTAGTGACGTAAGCGAAAACTTAGCGAGACGCTACCTAGACGAAGGAAAGATTGGACAGGCGCTCGATGCGTTAGACAATGACGCCGCACGTTTAACCCAGGTGATTCAAGGTTATTTGGGATTGCAGCATCGACAAGGCGAGCAAGTCGTGAGATTGCCTTATTACCGACCGTTAGCCATGCTGAATCCGCAAAAGCCGATGCGTCGCTCGGAACAACACATCGCGCGACAAGTTTTTAGCGGTTTAACGCGTCTTGATGAAAACGAACAACTTCAACCGGATCTCTCACATACTTGGGAGGCGCTTTCTGACACTCATTGGCGTTTCTATTTGCGTCGTGGCGTACGCTTCCATAATGGTGAACCACTCACGACAGATTGTGTTGTAGAGAGCATTCTTGCCTTGAGTGGATTGAATTTGTTCTCTCACATTCAGCAAGTTTCGTCACCACAGCCTTGGACCGTTGATATTAAGCTTGTTCGTCCAGATCGCTATTTACCGTTAGCATTGAGCGAGTCTCAAGCCAAAGTCTTATTGCCACAAGCGCTTCGCTCTGAGGATTTTGACCGTAAGCCTATTGGCACAGGTCCGTTCCAAGTGAAAGTGAACGACGACAAACGCCTTATCCTTACTGCTTTCGATGGTTACTTTGGGTTTCGTCCACTGCTGGACCAAGTTGAAGTGTGGGTGATTGATGAAGCCTACTCATCAATGGTGTATCCAAGCTTGTCTAAGCCACAAATGGACAAACAAGCGTCGACCGATGAAGTGGAACTCGATCCGGGTTGTACCTTCTTGCTGCTTAACAAAAACACAGGGATCGCAAAAGATCCACGCTGGGCCGAATTTCTAAGCCAAACGCTAAATAGCCATCAAATCTACGCGCACGTTCCCCAAGATAAAGTGATTGAACTGGGTGTTCTGCAGGCATTTGGTTTAAAACCGGGTTGGATTGACTTAAGGCCGACATCAGTTGGTGAAGTCCCGCAACAAGGTAAATCGATTACCGTCGCTTATCAGAAAAAACATCCGATGTTTCCTGTCATTGCCAAAGCAATTAAAAATTTGCTCAAACCGCACAGTGTCGATGTCGAGTTTATTCGCTACGATACGCAGCCGCCAAATCCAGAAGAAGTCGACGTTTGGGTAAAAGCAATGGGTATTGCGACCAATCGCAACGATGCCTTAGCGGGCTGGCTACTTGATTATAGCGACATCGAAAAATTCAGCGCGGGTTACGATTTTTCAGAATGGGCGACATTAGTCGATCAATGGCGTGCAGGCATTCATGCCGACTTTCCTGCTCGCGAATTAGGAAGGCAGTTAGTGAAAAGCTGTCAGGTTATTCCAATGTTCCATTGCTGGCTTGGTGTAAACAAAGACCACAGCGGAGCGCTTCAAAACGCAAAATGTAATGCGCTGGGGTGGTTCGATTTCAGCAATGTGTGGGTCAAGCCAGAGATAGAAGATAATGGCCAAGCCGAATAAAAAGCAACCGAGTAAAACTGTCGAAATTTATTGTGCGAAATGCAAAGCGCGGCTATATAAATATCGCAAGGGAGGAAAAGGGGCCTTGGTGAAATGCTTTAAAGAACGCATTGTAGAAGATTACACTCAAACCCCTTGTTTTTGCCCGAGCTGCGGGCAAGAGTTTGCACGAGATACGTTAGTCAGAGGTACGCCTGCGTTTAAGATGATTGGCGGAAAAGTGACAATGAAGTAGGAAAAATAATGAGCCAAAAAAACGATTACTGCATGGTGTTAAGTACCACCAATAATGAAAAAAATCGCGATGAAATCATCAAAGGTTTATTAGAAGCTCAATTAGCGGCGTGTATTCAGACGATGCCAATTGAGAGCCATTATGTTTGGAAAGGGGAAGTTTGTACTGATCACGAATGGTTATTGATCATCAAAACACGACGTGAGCTATACGAGTTAGTGGAAGAAAAAATTGAAAACCTGCACGAATATGAGGTTGCTCAAATCGTACAGGTTCCTATTGTGGATGGTTTTAATCCGTATTTAGAATGGCTTCGCGAATCGACGTTGAGCCGACATTAAAAACAACGACAGTATGGCACCCGTCGTATCACACAACATGTCTTTCTGGGCATCCCAAATGTCTCCTTGGGAGCCTAGGAAGGCAATGCCTTCATCGCCACCAGCCAGTTCGGCATACCACCACTCAATGATTTCGTAGCCTGCAGCCAAAGACATAATGGCAAACAACGCAAACCAGCATGAAAAAGTAGGGTTGAATTTTTTTTTGCGAATCAAATACTCAGCGATCGGGTAGGCATATAAACCAATCGCAAAGTGGGCTACGCGATCAAAATTGTTTCTCTCTGATCCAATTAGGTTATTGAACCAATCAAACGGCACTTCAGCGAAGGTGTATTTCGCGCCAATGGTGTGTAGGCACAACCAAATAAACATCAAAAGGTAAGCGGTGTTGCTGAACTGGTAGCGAATCGAAATCGCCCAAATCGCAATGAGAATACCAATCGCCGGAATGATTTCAGCAAACCAGACAGCACGCGAGCTAGGTTCTAATGCTGAAAATAAAAAAACGATGGCGTAAAAAATCGTCAATCCCAATAGTGTAGAAGTGCTTTTCATAGGGTTAGTTGATCCTTCAATTGATTTTTTAGAGCGTACAAGCATCGAGTTAAACCGTTTATATCTCTGTTTGTAATGCGTTAACAATGATTACACTTAATTGAACGGTGTGCAATTGTTTATTTTTATTGGTCAATTATTAACTAAACATGTTGAATTATTAGCGAACTGCTCAACATTAAAACGTTTGCGCGTGCACATTTCATTAAAGTTTGATTTACAACATGCCCATCCATAGAATCCGTGACTCAGTCTAATAAAAAAAGAAGTAAAGTCATGAAACTGGAAACTGTC
>JABXIW010000282.1 GCA_013372875.1 Gammaproteobacteria bacterium
CACCCAAATCGCCCATAGCCAAATTGAAACAAGCCTTTTACTAACAGTGAAAGGCTTGTTTGCTTTTAGGGTCAATAAAAGACCGGATTCTCATAAGTGATGACAAAACGACGGTCATTGTTGAACTCTGACGCTTAATTAACTAAATGCTGCTCGGTTTGCAATTTAGTGATGTAAACTTAGGGCATATCATTTCAAGGCTTTACATTCCGATTCTTGATCGCTCCGATCGGGATTCGTTTCCTACGAGGTAAAAATGACGTTTCATTTCCCCCTGAAAAATCGCCAGACACCTTGGGTAGCGATATTCGCTTTATTCATCACGATGATGACCCCTATTTTTGTGCAAGCCACAGAAAGCACAGAGCCTCCTATTATCTCTGAAGCAGAAGCTTCTATAGATAGCTTGAACATCGACATTGTCGATTTATCGCAAAGCCTATCTCAAACGGCAGGTGACGAGCGTGATGCGCTTCAGCTACAACTTTTCCAAAAAAATGAAGAGTTGAGAAATCAATTAGCGTCCGCGATTGAGCGTGAGTCCATCCCTCGTGACAAGCTGATTAAGCTCGTCAAAACGCAAGAAAAGTACTCAAAAGACGCGACCGATTATCTGACGACCAAAACCAAAGAAGTCATTGAAGAGTTAAACAAAGCGAAAGACGAAGAAAAGCTCGCGCTTATTAACGATTACCGCGAGCTTCAACATTACTTGGATGTGAGCTTTGATTCGAGCTGGCAGAATTTGGCATGGCTCAAGCAATTAGGCGTTCAAAATGAACGTGCAGAAGCGGAATTGCAAGATAAGTTAGATAAACGCATGCGTTTGCTATCGGCATCGATGGCGTATCTGCGTCAACAAGCAGAAATCATTGGTACGCAGCTTTCATCCAGCCCTGAATCAGAAAAAGCGTCTTTGCAACTTAGCCAACTGATCGTGAAGCAGAGACTGAATATCGCAACGGAAAGTTTGCGTAACCTGATGTCGATCGGCGACAAAATGGGTATTGAGACGTCGGAGTACAAGCGTCAGATCTTTGAAATCACAGGCAGCATCACGCACGACTTGCTAGACACCAAAGTGGTGTGGTCCATCATCAGTCACTGGTCAAACTCCGCGGTGGATTGGTTTGCGGAAAACGCACCACAGCATATCTTCCAGCTATTCGTGTTCGCGCTGATCTTATTGATTGCTCGTGCACTGGCTAAACTCACGCGCAAAGTGGTGAGCAAAGCGGTGTCTTCTAAGAACTTGAAACTTTCCCACCTAATGCAGGACTTCTTTATCTCCATGTCCGGTAAAGTGGTGTGGGTGATTGGTATTATGGTTGGCCTGTCGCAGATTGGCTTGAACTTAGCGCCAATTCTGACTGGTTTCGGTATTGCCGGTGTGATCATTGGTTTCGCGTTGCAAGATACGTTGTCGAACTTCGCAGCGGGTATGATGCTTTTGATTTACCGTCCGTTTGATGTGGGTGATTTTGTCTACGCTGGTGGTGTGGATGGCAAGGTAAGTCACATGAGCTTAGTGAACACCACGATTCGCACCTTCGACAACCAGATCATCATTGTGCCGAACAGTAAGATTTGGGGAGATGTGATCAAGAACGTAACCCATGAGCGTATTCGCCGAGTAGATATGGTGTTTGGTATTGGCTACGCAGACGATTTATTGAAAGCGGAATCGGTACTAACGGATATCGTGACTTCACACCCTGCGGTACTTCGCGCGCCTGAGCCAATGATTAAAGTGCACACTTTGAATACTTCGTCGGTAGATTTCATCGTTCGCCCTTGGGTAAAAACGGATGACTACTGGGAGGTATATTGGGATGTAACGAAAGAAGTGAAGTTACGCTTTGATCGCGAAGGCATTTCGATTCCTTTCCCACAACAAGATGTGCATTTGCACATGGTGGAGAAAAAAGACGCGTAATCGCGTGTCATCCAAATACGAAAAGGCACTCGATAAAGAGTGCCTTTTTATTTGCGGTAAGTTTTGTGTCTTACAGTTCGTTAAAGAACGCTAACTTCGGTTCGCATTCAAGCAAGTTTTCAATCTGGTTGATCAAACGTGCAAAGTGCTCAGTTTTACCGTGAAATTCGAACGCTTCTTGGTCTTTAAATTGCTCTTGAAAAACGAAGTGGCTCGCGTTGTCTTTATCTTGGAACAACTGATAACGAACACAACCGTCTTCATTGCGAGTTGGCTCAAGCGCTTGAGTTAGCACTTCTTTCAGTTGTTGTTCTTTCCCCGGTTGTGCGTGAAAGGTAGCAGTCAAGTGAATCATAATTTTTACTCTTTTTTGATTATCGGTTTTAGTTATAGGTAGCGTCCCTGTCGTTGCAGGAACTCAATTTTGTAACCGTCAGGATCGGTGACAAAAAAGAAGGTCGCTAGGTGTTTTTGCAGGTGGTCAAACGCTTTGATGTCACCTGCTTCAATACCTAGAGATTTAATTCGTTTGTGAGCTTGTTCGATGTCGTCCACGCTAACGGCAAGGTGACCGTAACCAGAACCGTGAGTATAAGGTTCGCTTTGGTCGTGGTTGTGGGTAAGTTCTAATTCAAAGCCTGTTTCTGCATTTGCTAGATAGGTTAGGGAGAAACCATCAAAAACGTATTGGTCTTTGATCTCTAGCTCAAGTGCGTCGCGGTAAAATTGTAGGGAACGGTCCAGATCGCGTACTCGGATCATGGTGTGTATCATTTTTGTCATGAGTACTCCTTAATTGTCCGCATAGGTTAGCGAGTACAAAAGGAGTTTGGGTAGTACTAGAGTACGACAAATAAGAATACGCTCAATAGCTTACGATTGAGGCGTAAAGCCTCATCGATGCCATTGAATATTTTGGTAAGAATAGTTAGGCGTTAAGTTGAGCAAGCGCTTGATGGAGCGTGTTTTCCGGTTGGCGAGCATACGTGAGACATGCGCAGCGCAGTAAGGATGCAAAGTTGTTCACTTCACCATTGTATTCCAGTGCTTCTTGATACACCGTGCTGATAAACTTTGGAACCGTCATGTCTTGCGCACTGGCAATTTCTTCAAGAATCGTCCAAAAACTCGACTCTAATTTTACGCTGGTGGCATGACCGTCAATGCGGATGGAACGAGTGATAAACTGATAATTATCCTGTGGTTGTTTAGCAAATATTTCGCACATGGTATTCGTAGATATGATTTAAGACGTGCAAATATTGAGTATTGTTGCTTAAAACGTCAACTGTTTTTGCGGATAAAAAAACGCTCTCGTGAGAGAGCGTGGAACATCACAAGACGTGAAGTAAGTGCAAGATGATTATTTGATTTGTTGCTTTAGGAACTCACCAAGCTCGGAGTGGTGCATGATTTTTGAAACTGGAAGAATGGTTTCTGCAGGCCCCCAAGCGAATACGTTCACTGGTGTATGAGTGTGCGTGCCTGTTCCCCATACCGTGTTTTGTTTGGTCGCTTGTTCGCGAGCGAGCAAGTTACCGCGGTCGTTGTATGGGAAGAACGCATCAAAGTCGTTAATTGTTGGTACCGTTTCTACTTCTAGGTACGAGTGGCCAGCAACTCGGTATGGGTTTGGTTTGCTTGCTAGTACATGAGCGGCTTGCTCAGGTGTGATAGAAAAATCGCTGTTGGCATTCACCACTTCAGCTAGCTTTTCTGGTGTTTGCTGTGCTTTATCTAGCGCTTCAAACTCGCTGATCATGCTGTAGTAGCTTTTCTTCTGGTTGTATAAACCGTCTAGGATTTCAAACTTACCGAAGTTGAAGTTTGGCGCGTAATCGCGTTTTTCAAAGGCTTCACCTTTGCGTTTTTCTGGTTTAGGTAGATTTGCTGATGAGTAGCTAAAGCCAAAAGAACCTGTTTCGTGGTCTGCGGTAACAATGATAAGTGTGTCGTCACGACCTTTCGCCCACTCGTAAACAGAGTTCACCGCTTCGTCGAACTTAATCAACTCATGTAGCATGGTACCAGCATCGTTACTGTGGCCAGCCCAGTCGATTTGACCACCTTCAACCATCAAGAAGAAGCCGTCTTTGTCTTTAGAAAGAACATCAAGCGCTTTGACCGTCATTTCTTTCAACGATGGTTGTGTGCGTTTTGGATCGTTTTTGCTGTTACTGTAAGCAATACCATCATTCATACCTGAGTAAGCGAATAGGCCAAGTAGTTTGTCGCCTTTTGCTTGTGCCAACATGTCTCGGCTGAAAGCTAGGCTGTAGCCTTGGTCTTGCGCTTCGGTAAGCAGATTGCGTTCGTCTTTACGCTTAGATTTTAGGTAAACACTGCCTTGCGTAAGTTTTTCTAGCGCTTGGTAAGTTTCACCTTTGTCGTTAGTCGATTTTGGAATCCAGTGACGAAGACCACCAGATAACAACACGTCGACACCGCTTTCTAGCATATCGGAAGCGATGTTGTTTTCTAGCGAGCGATGAGGCTGATGCGCAGCAAACGCGGCTGGTGTTGCGTGCGTCATGCGCGTATCTGAAACAAGCCCCGTTGCTTTGCCTTTGCTTTTGGCTTTTTCCAAAATGG
>JABXIW010000435.1 GCA_013372875.1 Gammaproteobacteria bacterium
GTCAAGCACTTTTTTTGCAATTTTTTTATTCCGTAAAGCAACTTTTAAAGTTATCGCAAACCCATGAACTTTTTGTGATTTTAATCATGCCCAAACCCGAGTAGAATCACAGTTAGTAAAGATTTCTCCTTAAAAAATTTTTAGTGAAGCAATGAAGTCTGAGTTTCTAAGTCATAAAGATAAACACATCGCCGTTATAGGTGGTGGTGTAGCCGGTGCCACAGCCGCCATTCATTTTGCAGAGTTGGGATTCAAAGTCTCTGTTATTGAAAAGGGCGTCTCGTTAGTCAACGGCCCACCAATTTGTCACCTTCATGCGGGCGGTAATTTGTATCGTGAAATTTCTGAACAACAATGTTTGGATTTGCTTACGCAATCTATAGATACGATCAGACTGTATCCTCACTCACTGAATATTCGTCCTACCATTATTGCCGTACCTCACTCTGATGGGGGTGACCCATTCACGCTTCTGCCTCGCTTAGAGGTGATTAAAAGTGCTTACCAGGCGTTGGTCGACAAAGACGAACACAACAAAGTACTTGGCGAGCCTGAAGAGTATTTCAAACTGTATTCGAAAGAAGAATTGCAGGAACTGGCAAAACAAAACCAACCAGAACATCCATCCACATTTGATGAATGGAGCATTCCTTTTGCTCAGCACGCTGATTTAGAGCAATTAAAATATCCGGTCGTTGCCGTTCAGGAGTATGGTTGGAGCGTGTTCCGTTTAGCGGCTATTGCTAACTTAACCTTAGCAAAACTGCCGAATTCAAACGTGATTACTCAAGCGACACTGAATCAGGCTGATTGGCTTGGTGATCATTGGCAATTGACTTACGAACACAATGGCGTCAATTGTTTGCTTACTTGTGATTACTTAGTCAACGCATGTGGTTTCGAGACGGGAACTATTGATAACGCAGTTGGTGCTAAGCGTGACCGTTTAGTTGAATTCAAAGCCGCTTACGTGACCAAATGGAACGAATGTAACCAGCAATGGCCAGAAGTCATTTTCCACGGCCCCCGTGGCACAGATAAAGGAATGGCGCAGTTAACTCCTTATGGAGATGGCTATTTCCAGCTGCACGGCATGACGAAAGAGATCACGTTGTTTGAAGATGGCTTAGTTGAAAGCACGGCACTCTCTGCTCAACCTGAGCTACCTGTACCGTTACTCTCTAAAATTCGCAGTGGGTGGCGTGAAGAAATTTTGGGTGAAAGAACGCATAACGCAATACAACACATGGCCCAATTTATCCCTGATTACAAAACAGCGGAAAAAGGTGGCAAAGCGTTGTTTGGTGCTCAACAAATTCCAGGCACAGATCCCGTGCTTCGCGCGGCAGATGTTTCATTCGAACAAAATCACTACGCTCGAATTGAAGTTGTGAAAGCGTCTTCTACGTTGTTGGCTGCTCAAAAAATGCTTCAGTATTGGTTTGATATCACGCCTCAACATAATGTAGAAGCGCAACATCCAGTGACCGTTAATTGGTCTGAAGACGAAATCGAACAATACGCGATTAAACTGACCGAAGAACGAGGCTATCCGCATGCTCTAGCTGAACGCTACGGGATGTAAACAGCCAAAAACTGAATAGGGCTCAGTAGCCAAAAAACTGAGCCCACTGACACCACACATCCTGCAAACCTTGTCTATCACCCTTGATGAAACGCACTTTCTGACCCGGCTTCGCTTGCGCTAATCTAGGCAAATCTATTCTTGCAACACAACCAAGCTTTGGATACCCGCCAATGGTTTGGTGGTCATTGAGTAATACAATCGGATTACCATCATGGGGAATTTGAATGGCGCCTAGTGCGATCCCTTCAGACAAGATGCCATCATAAGGTGGCTTTACCGTATTTCCTTCAAGGCGATAGCCCATTCGATTAGAGTCTGGCGATATCGCAAAGCTTCCCGAATAGAATTTTTCTTTAGCTTCAACACTGAAATCATCACATTGATAACCTTCAATAACGCGTAGTGTAATTGGCAAGTTGTAATCTGGCTTGAAACGAAATGTCATGATTCTTGGTTTATGGTTAGGTAATGAATGAGCGTCAAAAGGGAGAACATCTCCAGCTTTTAGAGCGTTACCATTGCCTTCTAGTCCACCTAATGCTTCACGAAGCACGGTCGATGAGCTCCCAAGGTGCTCAGGCACATTAAAGCCCCCTTTTACAGCGAGATAGGCGCGAAGGCCATTTCTCGCCATTCCGAACTGAAGCTTTTGCCCTTTTTTTATCGAAAAATCCGACCAATTAGCAATAGGGTGACCATCTACTGATGCATTAAGATCGCCGCCACAAATTGCCAGGTGACAGTCTTGTAAGGCGACAAAACAAGCATTGCCTAGCGTAATCTCGATTGCTGAGCAATTCACACGATTTCCAAGTAAATGATTAGCCCAACTGTAGGCGTAATCATCAACAGGGCCACCTTGCGTTATCCCGATGTGAGCAAGACCAAAACGGCCAAAGTCTTGAATCAGTGACAAAGGCCCTGACTTTTCAACTAATAATCCTGATGCGCTCATAACGCTCCCCCTAACTCAAGAAATTCCTGTTTTGATACCGCATAAAACGTGACCTTGTCACCAACTTCAAAAGGAATAAAAGGAGGAGTATCCGAAAAGAGTGAGAGTGGAGAACGACCTATGATATTCCAACCACCTGGACTGTCTGATGGGTAAACGGCGGTCTTACTATCGGCAATACCGACACTTCCTGATGGCACAAACGTTCTCGGCGTTTTTAACCTAGGCATGGTGATACTCTCTTCCACATCAGAAAGAAAGGCGAAGCCAGGTGCAAACCCAATCGCAGAAACGGTATATACTGGCTTTGTATGAGCATCAATAAGCGCGCCGAGATCAATGCCTTGTTCTTCAAAACGCTTCAAATCTAAAGCAGTTTCTTCCGAGTAATAAACGGGTATCGAAATTTCGTTAGGCTCAGCCTTGTCGGCTTTATTTGGGTCAAACGCGACTAAGATATTGTGCAGTATGTCGACTAACTGAAATTCACTGATTCTGAACGGTAAGTAATCAATTAACACGGTTCGATAGGAAGGAACGATATTCATGACAATATGGGACAGATGTTGGTTCATTGCTCGCGCTAACTGTCCAATTGAGTTTTCAGAAATGGTTTCATCAAATCGAATCAAAATGCTGCATTCAGAAACCAAATCAATCGAGAACTTTGTTTGATGCATTAATTTCCTCCGGAGTAGAGGCTTTGACGAATTTTTTGAATCAAAGCGATCGACTCTTCATTGTCTCCATGGACGCATATTGTGTCCGCTTCTAGCAAGATATAACTGCCTGAAGCGGTTTTTACTCGGCCCGAATCAGCCAATGTTCTGACTTGTTCTAAAATCGCAAGCTCATCTTTCAAAACGGCATTTGGATGCGTTCTTGGTGTCAACATCCCATCATCTTGATACAGGCGATCGGCAAACGCCTCAAACAACAATGGCACATCATAATCGTCCGCGATTTCTAAATATTTTTCGTTCTCTTGCGATGCAAGGATCATCAACGGCACTTTAAACAGCGCGGCTGCTTTAACGACCGATCGAAAAACCGCATCGCTTTTCATCATATCGTTGTAAAGGGCACCATGAGGCTTGATATAACCGATATCGGTATACTGCGCACGACACAATGCCTGCAACGCGCCGACTTGATAGATCACCATGTTAGTAATTTCATCGCTGCTCATACTGAGGCTGCGTCGACCAAAACCTTGTAAGTCGGGATAACCGGGGTGCGCACCAATATCAACATCGTGAAGATTCGCTAAGGTAATCGTGTCGTGCATCACGTTCGGATCGGAAGCGTGAAAGCCACAAGCAATGTTCGCCATATCGACATGAGGCATCACGCTATCGTCAGCGCCCATCTTCCAAGAACCAAAGCTCTCGCCCATATCGCAATTTAATGTCAGTTGCTGTTTATTCAATGTCATATATTTTTAGTTACCTTAGCAATCACATCACGATGCAGGAAAAACCTTTTATCTTCAGTGACTCAGTTCATTCTTCAAACAACCAGAATGAGATTTTTACTTAGAACTCGAGCTGAGAAAGATCATTAGAGTCCAGCACGTCGTTATCGTTCTTTGATTTGATCCGAATTTTAAGGTAATTCGGTCCTTTTCAATCCAATTTTTGAGAATTTAACGTTATTTTGCTTTGCCGTCATGTTAGTCTTACGGCTTCTATTGGGTGATAGTTTGCATAACAACTCTTTTGTCTTCTAGCTGTTGTTGTGCGACAGGAATATATATGTCATTACGA
>JABXIW010000046.1 GCA_013372875.1 Gammaproteobacteria bacterium
CACCATTTGATCGAGGCAATGATGATGGCAAAAAGCGCAGTTTAGTTATTCTAAATGAGCATTTTTAAAATCATCATAACGATGAATAAATGAGCACAATAGCTTAAATTTCGATTCCGATAGAAAAAAGTCGAAGGGAAGATTCCAATGGCTAAAAAGAAATACAATGCGTTTTATGCCCAATCTGGCGGCGTAACTGCAGTTATCAACGCTACCGCTTGTGGCGTTATAGAAACTGCTCGCAAATCTAAAAACATCGGTAAAGTCTATGCAGGTCGCAATGGCATTATTGGCGCTTTACGCGAAGAGTTGATCGATACCAGCAAAGAGTCTAAAAAAGACATTGCTGCTTTAAAACACACGCCATCGGGCGCTTTTGGCTCCTGCCGCTATAAGCTCAAAAGCATCGAAGAAAACAAAGCCGAATACGAACGTTTAATCGAAGTCTTTAAAGCTCATGATATTCGTTATTTCTTCTATAACGGCGGTGGCGATTCGCAAGATACGGCGCATAAAGTTTCTCAACTCAGTGAAACTATGGGTTATCCAATTACTTGTATCGGCGTGCCGAAAACCGTGGATAATGATTTGCCAATCACCGATAACTGCCCCGGCTTTGGCTCAGTTGCTAAGTATGTTGCAGTGTCGATTCGTGAAGCAGCGTTTGATGTTAAGTCGATGGCCGAAAGCTCGACCAAGGTTTTCGTGATGGAAGTGATGGGGCGTCATGCAGGCTGGATTGCTGCTGCAGGTGGCTTAGCTTGCGAAAAAGAAGGTGATGCACCACATATCATTTTGTTCCCTGAAATTGCCTTTAATAAAGAAAAGTTTTTGAAGAAAGTTAATCGCACCGTTAAGAAATTCGGCTACTGTGCAATTGTCGTTTCAGAGGGCGCGGCCTACAAAGACGGCACTTTCTTGGCAGACGCAGGCTCAGTAGATGCTTTTGGTCATAAGCAATTGGGCGGCGTTGCGCCAGTGGTTGCGCAAATGATTAAAGACGAGCTGGGCTATAAATATCACTGGGCGGTTTCAGACTACCTACAACGTGCAGCGCGTCATATTGCTTCAGCGACTGATGTAGATCAAGCCTATGCCATGGGTCAAGCGGCAGTTGAATTTGCCGATGTAGGTAAAAATGCCGTGATGCCAACCATTGTGCGCAAGAAAACTAAGAAATATGCCTGGACAATTGGCGAAGCCAATTTAGCCGATGTCGCCAATGTGGAAAAAATGATGCCGCGTAAATACATTTCGCGCGATGGCTATGGTATTACCGAAGAGTGCCGTGAGTATCTACAGCCGCTGATCCAAGGTGAATCTTATCCGCCTTACAAAAACGGTTTACCGCAATATGTTGAACTCAAAAACGAATTAGTGAAAAAGAAACTTAAAAAGAAGTTTAAAGTTTAACTTAATATTACTGGGCTCAATTGAGCCCTTTTTTTATTGGTCGCAAGATTATGCAAAAACCCACTCTTATTCTCATGCCAGGAATGGATGGTTCTGGCTTTTTATATCAACCATTAAGTCAGTTGTTAACCAAGCAAGGGCTAGATAACCACATTGAGCCTTTAAATCCGCATACCGATAAATATGCTTATATGGATTATCTAGAGGATAAATATCAAGGTCATAAGCTCGCATTGGTTGCAGAATCTTATGCAGGGCATATTGCCACTCAACTGGCCATTCGGGGAAACCTTCAAATAGAAAAGCTAGTAATTATGGCTAGCTTTTTGGAGAACCCAACAAAGTTGACCGAGCTTGAGAAGTACTTTTCCATGAGCATTATCCAGTCTCCACCGCTACCAGAAAAAGCCTTAGCACATGCCTTATTTGGAAAAACCTCTGAAACTGAATTGTTAGCTTTATTCAAACAAGCCATGCAGGATGTTAGCAGCGAGCAACTTTCACAAAGAATTAGTGATATGCGCAGCCTAGAGTTGCCCATTGAAAAAGTACATCAATCAACTTTATATATCCAAGCCTCTGATGATTGGTTAGTTCCGGCCAGAAACTTAACCTCGTACCAAAAGGTTTTTACTAATTTAACGATTGAGAAAGTCAAAGCTACACATTTGGTTGCCCAAGGCCGTGCAAAAAAATGTTGCGAGTTAATTCAGCAATTCTTATAAAAAAGCCCAGCGGGTAGCGAGCTGGGCTTGGGGCTGAGCATTGATAACGGTTAGTTATCTTGCTCTAAATTAAACTCCATAGTCACGACTTGGTTTTGCAACCCAACGGCAAGACCATTTTGCTTGCCTGGCTTAAAGCGCCATTTCTTTAAAGCCCTTTTGGCTTCTTGATTAAAGATACTTCTATGGCTGGTGGCAACCACGCGAATATTTTCGGCCATCCCTTGATTATCCACATCAAATTTCAACTTCACCCAACCTTCAATACCTTTTTGCAAAGCGTCTAGGGGGTAAGATGGCGGCGTTTGCATCAATGGAATTGCTTGGCTATCAACCTCACTCATTGGCAAGCCCTCATAAGCCGGTAAACCAATGGTATCCATTACTTCAGAGTTCTTAGGCGTAAAATCCTGAGAAATGAAGTCCGTCATCTCAATTGGATCGACTACTATCTCCGAGTCCAGCTCCATGCTTGGTTCGATGCTCGGCATTGGCGGATTAGGTGTTGGCTGATTTGGTTCAGGTGGCTTTTCCTCAGGTATAACTTGCGGTGGAACATCAGCCTTTATTGGCGGTTTTGTTGCAGACGGTTTTGGTTTAGCGATAAGCTCTGTCATCAAAAACATCAAGCTCAGTGTTACTAAAAAACCGATTAAAGTTATGGTGATTTTCTTCATTATAATTCCCCTTTTTATATCCTCTTCATTGCTATAAACGCACCAACTAAAAAAAGGGGTTAAATCCATTGAATATCAAACAGCCAAACAGTAGAGTGTTTATAAAATTAATTCATTGGTTAATATTTCTATGTCGTGGCTGACTTCTGTAAATTTAAGCAAACGGGATATTCGACTTGAACCATTAAGCCTATCTCATCTAAATGAATTACAAGCAGCGGTTAAAGATGGCGAGCTTTGGAAGCTATGGTTTACCAGTGTTCCGAAACCCGATGATGTAAAATCTTATATAGAAGCAGCACTAGAGCAGAAAAAGGCAACTAAGCAATTGGCTTTTGCAGTGATCGACAAACAAACTAATCAAGCCATTGGCTCGACCCGTTATTGTAATGTTGATTCAACCAATAGAAGGTTAGAAGTTGGTTACACTTGGTATGCCAAACGTTATCAAAAAACTGCAACAAACACTATTTGTAAATATCTACTACTAACACATGCGTTCGAGCAACTAAATTGCATTGCCGTAGAGTTCAGGACTCATTGGCATAATCAAGCATCTCGTCAAGCCATAGCTCGTCTTGGTGCTAAGCAAGATGGAGTTTTACGGCAACACCAGCAAATGCCCGATGGCTCCTATAGAGATACCGTTGTATTTTCTATTTTGAACTCCGAGTGGTCTGCCGTTAAGAAAAATTTGGAATTAAAACTTTCCAGTCGTTCATAAAAAAAATGCGGTCATTAAGACCGCACTTTAGCAAACACAAAAATTATTGCTAAGCAATTTTTAGCAACGGTGCGATTACCAAAGAAACAATCGCCATCACGTTAATTAAAATATTCATCGAAGGCCCAGAAGTATCTTTGAAGGGGTCGCCAACCGTATCGCCGACAACTGCGGCTCCATGGGTATCAGAACCTTTACCTCCAAAATTTCCTTTTTCCACATATTTTTTAGCGTTATCCCAAGCACCGCCTGCATTGGCCATCATTAGCGCCATTAATACACAGCCTAACAATGCTCCCGCAAGCATACCCGCTAAACCAATTGCGCCTAATGGTGAAAAACCAACAATTACAGGTGCTGATACTGCAATCACACCCGGAATTAGCATACGCTTTAAAGCAGCGGTGGTTGCAATATCCACGCACTTAGCCGTATCAGGTTCGGCCTTGCCTTCTAATAAACCTGGGATCTCTTTAAATTGACGACGGATCTCATTGATCATATCAAAAGCGGCGTCACCAACCGCAGTCATGGTAATTGATGCGATTAAGAACGGAATAGTACCGCCAATCAACATCCCCACTAAAACAGTTGGATTGGATAAATTAATATCGGCTGGATTAATGCCTGCTGATTTAATAAAGGCCGCAATAATGGCCAAGGCTGCCAATGCCGCTGCACCAATGGCAAAACCTTTACCAATCGCCGCAGTGGTATTACCTAACTCATCAAGTGAGTCAGTAATTTCGCGTACTTCTTTACCCATACCGCCCATTTCCGCGATACCGCCTGCATTATCAGCAACTGGGCCATAAGCATCAATCGCCATGGTAATACCAACCGTAGAAAGCATACCCACCGCAGCGATACCCACGCCATATAAACCTGCTAATTCGGTAGAAGCGTAAATAATGCCGCACAGCACAAAAATGGGGATCACCACTGATTGCATACCTACCGATAAACCAGTAATCATCACCGTTGCAGGGCCTGTTTCACCCGATTTAGCGATTTTTTTCACTGGTGTTGAGCCAGTGTAGTATTCGGTGATCAAGCCAATAGCTACACCGCCGACTGCGCCGGCAACTACTGCCCACCAATAATTGGTTGGAATGTTTAATTGACCTGCTAAAACATAAGCTGCCGCAATAAATAACACTGGCGCACCCATGGTGCCAATTCTTAATGCTGTTGCTGGAGCCGAACTCGAGAATAAACGCACCACTATAATCATAATGATAGAAGCAACCATACCAACGGTTGCTAATAATAATGGGAAAGACATTAAAGCGGCTTGATAATCTAAACCAGTTAAGGTCGCCGCAATGGCGATGGATGCGATCATAGAGCCACAATAAGATTCAAAAATATCTGACCCCATCCCAGCAACATCACCCACATTATCACCCACATTATCAGCAATCACACCAGGGTTTCTTGGATCGTCTTCTGGGATACCAGCTTCGACTTTACCCACTAGGTCAGCGCCCACATCCGCTGACTTGGTGTAGATGCCGCCGCCAACACGTGAGAATAAAGCCACACAAGATGCGCCCATGCCGAAACCTTCTAGTGCATGCACTGCGCCTATATTTGCAGCTGGATTGAAATACCAGAACAAACCACCCAAGCCAATAAGACCTAGCGCCGCCACACATAAGCCCATAATTGAGCCGCCAAAGAAGGCCACAGATAGTGCCGCCGCCGCACCTTCTTTTTGCGCTGCAGTTGCCGTTCTAACATTCGCTTTAGTGGCTGCATACATACCCAACCAACCAGCGATCGATGATGATAAGGCGCCTGCTATCACAGCTATTGCAGTTTGACTTCCTAGCTGCCACCAGACCAATGCCACCAAAACAGCCACAAAGGCTGCTAACATAGTGTATTCACGCTTCATGAATACCATGGCGCCCAAATGAATTTGATCGGCAATTTTCTTAATGCTGGACTCCCCTTCTGGGTATTTTTTTACCAACATATAAATGATGAAAGCAAAGACTAAACCTACCATGCCAAGAATAGGCGGTAGCGCAAGATTCTCTAACATATAACCCCCATTGGTCACTATCTCTTTGATTATTAAATGATTTTTAATTATTTCGAATCCAATCTAGCAGACTTATTTCAAATGTACAATTTTTATGCGAAAAGATTAGAGTTTGAGCAGTGTCATTTCCATTTAAACAGTTGTATAATGCGCGCCGTTTCGAAGGCTTAGGCCAAAATTTATACACCCCATTAGGTAAAATCATGAGTTTGGACAATGTAAAAGCGGGCGATAATGCTCCAGAAGAAATCAACGTAATCATCGAAATTCCAGCACACAGCGACCCAATTAAATACGAAGTGGACAAAGAAACTGGTGCTTTGTTTGTGGATCGTTTTATGGCAACTTGTATGCACTATCCGACCAACTACGGTTATGTGAATCACACTTTATCTGCCGATGGCGACCCTGTTGATGTATTAGTACCAACGCCTTTCCCACTAATTGCGGGCTGTGTTATTCCATGTCGCCCAGTTGGCGTATTGAAAATGACTGACGAATCTGGCGAAGATGCGAAAATCGTTGCGATCCCTACTGGTAAATTAAGCACCATGTACCAAGGTATTCATGAAGTTGACGAGCTACCAGAATTATTGCGTAACCAAATCGAACACTTCTTCGAGCATTATAAAGACTTAGAGCCAGGCAAATGGGTTAAAATTGCTGGCTGGGAAGGCGCTGAATCAGCTAAAAAAGAAATCTTGGACAGCATCGAAGCATATAACAAAGCTTAATTTGCTAGTTCAACTTAAAAAAAAGCAGCCAATTGGCTGCTTTTTTATTTCCATGATAATTTTTTAACTTTCCATGATGTTTATCGACCATCAACTCAGTAAATCTTTCAATAAGCTACGCTCAGTCTCATAAGTTTCGATCAGCTTTTTATAAACATCACTACTTTGGGGACTGTTCGCCAGTTCAATTCGATAGGCTTTTTGCGCCCGACGCAAGTCACTTAATGCGCCCTCAACACCAGTTGGCAACCTTATTTCCTCAATCGCCATTTTCTGCCCAAGTGCTTGATAATATTGGCTATTTGCTTGTTGCAAACTTTGCAGTGTTTTCTGTTGAGCGAAGTCTTGCTGAATGCCATCAGCGTTTTGTTGCCACTGGTTTGGCACAATCAAGGCCACAAAGGTGACTAGCATTACCGACGCTGCTAGCGCTAATGGCATTCGCCATGACTTATGGTTTTTCTGCTCAATCACAGGCTCTGTTGTTACGGTTTGCTGTTCGATCGCCGCTTTAATTTGCGCCCACTGATCCTTAGCCTCGATTTCACGAGGTAACTCATTTAGTTGTTGAATCAATTCTTTATCGTTCATAAGTATTAACTCATCAGTTGTTCTTTCACTAAGCCGCGAGCACGGTTTAAATGCGCCTTGCAGGTGCCCACCGCAATTTCTAAAGATTCGCCAATTTCTTTATGGGTCATGCCCATCAAATCATGCAAAATCAAAACGTTTTTTGCCTGCATGGGTAAAGTCGCGATGGCTTTTTCTAAATCAATTTGTTGGGAATTATGACTTGTGGCAAATTCATCTTCGAAAGCCTGTTGCCAGTCTTGATCGGCAAACACCTCATATTGATATTTGCGCTGATGCCCAAGCACCACATTGACCGCAATTCGATAAACCCAACTGCTAAATTTACTCTTACCTTGAAACTTTGACAAAGCCTGCCAAGCTTTAATAAACGCCTCTTGGCAATGATCTTCCGCTAACTCTTTACGCCCAGTCATCCGCAAACATAGTAGATATATTTGCTTATGATACTGCCGATAAAGCGCCTCAAACGCCACCAAATCACCATCAGCAGCGGCCTGAACTAACAGCTCCTCATTTTGCTGCGAACACTCTCTATCAAGAGCATTATCTCCATCAAGAGAATTTTCTTGGTAATTCGGCTGGCTCAAGGCGTTAAATTTAATCTAGTTCAAGATATCTATACTATTTAGACGCCCAGTGTAGCAAAAAGGTTTAGTTTGGCCATAAAAAAGCCCCACTCATCAGCAGGGCTTAAATCAAATAAGCTCTATCCGCGTTTTAACAGTTCTATTAAATCTATCAGTGCGGCATTGGCTCTGGATATGTAAGATGACATGACCAGTGAGTGATTGGCGACAAAGCCAAATTCGCGGCCATTAACGACCATCGGACTCCAAATCGGCTCTTGCGTGGCTTCTAGCTCTAAAATGATTTGGCGGAAACTGGCTTGGGCATTTTTATCTTTGATTACTGAGTCGAAGTCTTCTTCAGCGGCCTTCATCATTTGCACCATAGCCCAGGTTGAGCCACGAGCTTCCCAGAAGATATCGTCAATTTCAAGCCAAGGAGTTTTGACTTCTACCAGTTGACCACTATTAGTTGATTGCTGGGCGGACTTATCACCAGCCAGATCGGTATTGATTCGAGTTCGCCCTACACTAGCGCTTAGTCGTTGCGATAAAGAACCAAGACGTTTGCTGACAAAGTATAACCAAGAACGCAAATTATCGGCTCTGGCATAAAACTGTGTATTGGTAATTTCGCTATCCACCAAGTCATCGCGATACTCGCGCAGATGATCGATACCTTTTCTATACTGACCTTCAGCACTAGGGAAAATCCATTTGGTGTGAGCAATATTAAAACGCTCTAGCGCATTACGCAGCGATAAATTCTCGGTGGATTGAGATTGAGCGCGGCTAATATCATCACGCAAAACCGTCACCATATCGCGCACCTGAACCATAACGCCAAACTCAAAGGCAGGCATGTTGTCCATCATAACGCTCGGCGGCAAAATATCATTACTCAGAAAGCCGCCGCTTTTATCGAGCAAAGATTCTGCAACTCGGGCGGTGGTTTCAACGGTTAAATAACCAATCGGTGGTTCACCCGCAGGGAAGCTTTGACGAACTTGCACCGTATCAATCGGATCAGGCTCACTGCTCCAAACAAATGCCAAAACGATCATCGCAACCACTATCAATAACAGGGTTACCAAAATTGCGCTTAGCTTTTTTCTTTTTTTAGGTAATGTCTCTTCCATAATTCCTTCTTCAGTAAAAAACTGCTTTATTTAGCTTGGCGTACTTGAAACGGAACTGCAAGCGGTTCGCGCCCCGCAAAATGTAAAAGAATATTATAGCGTTGATTCGTTTCTAATGGCTCTTTGACGCCCATAACCATGATATGCAGCCCACCAGGTTTAAATTCAAGCTGATCAATAATTTCCAGTTGATCTTGGTGTAGCATTTTGGCCATTCCATCCACCACTTTTGATTCGTGGATCATTCCCATATTAGCCCATTCAATCGACACATCCTCTAAAATCAAAGGCTTATCACTGCTGTTTTGAACGGTCATAAAACCTGCAGTATTAGATACGCCTTGGGGCATTTTACGCAACCATGGGTTAATAATTTGGATATCACCACTTTCAAAGAAATAAACATCTTGTGGCTTTTTTTTATCCTTGTCGCAGGCACTTAATGATAAAAGCACCAAGAAAAGAAATGTTACAGATAACCCATTTTTTAGTAATTTTGCCATGAGGATTGGTGATTCTTGTATTTCAGAAATAAAGTCGATATTGTACTGAGAAATCAAAATCAGCACTAGTAGAAGCGCTATGAGTTACGCATTTGAACCTAGCATTAGCAGCATTCCAATTTTGGGCTCTGATATGGAGTTTCCAGTTCGCCGCATCTTTTGCGTGGGTAGAAATTATGCTGAGCATGCCATTGAGATGGGACATTCTGAGCGTGAGGCGCCTTTTTTCTTTACTAAACCCGCCGATGCAATAGTCGTTAACCCTAATTCCATAGACTATCCGTCAATGACCCATAATTTGCATCATGAAATCGAGTTAGTGATCGCCATAGGTAAAACGGGATTTGAGGTTCCAGCCGACAAGGCTTGGGACTTTGTGTTTGGTTATGCGCTGGGTATCGATCTAACCAAACGTGATTTACAATCTGAATATAAAGCTAAATCACGCCCATGGGATCTGGCGAAAGGCTTTGATCAGTCTGCACCCATCAGTTCAATTTTGCCTTTTAAGAATTTAGGTGAAGTTACTAGTGGCGTAATTCAACTCTCAGTAAATGGAGAGGTAAAACAAAAAGGTGATATCAGCCAAATGATCTGGTCAATTCCAGAAATCATTGCTGAGTTATCGAAACATATTGAATTAAAAGCTGGCGACTTAATTTTTACCGGAACACCAAGTGGGGTTGGCGAGATTAAAAAAGGCCAAGAAGTTTCTGCAAACTATCTTGACCTTAATTTAAACTTTAAACTTACTTAAAGACTATTATAAATCGAAGTGAGGATCTGCTCAGGTTTAATGAAAGCCTTACCATTTTTCTCATCGTATTTTGCACTTGGCTTAGCCGCAATAGTTTCTTCAAGTGATTTACCATCAGCTTTTAATGCTGCTACCTTGTCACGAATATCTTTTAGCATCGCAACATAAGCCGTCATATCCGCTTTCGACGCCATCGGGCCATGGCCTGGAATGATTTGGGTTTCATCATTGGCTAAGCTCAAGCCAGTTTCTAGTGCATGAATATAACCATCTATCGAACCACCAGAGTGCAAATCAATGAATGGATAACCAATTTTGAAATAACAATCGCCCATATGCAGCACATTATCTTCTTCAAAATAAATTAGCGAGTCGCCATCGGTATGAGCATTCGCCACATGCACAATGCGCATATTGTCATTGTTGAGCTTTAAGCTCATTTCTTTTTGGTAAGTCACAGTAGGCTGGGCAACTTTTGGGGCAGGTTCAAATACACGATTAAAAGCCTTCATTTCTTGGCGAGTGCTTAGGCGCTGATAAACATTTTCATGGGCTACAATGGTTGCACCCTCTTTGCCTAAGTTTTCGTTACCGCCAGTGTGATCAAAGTGCCAATGAGTATTGATCACATAGCTCACAGGAGCATCGGTAATTTCATCAATTGCCGCATTGATTTTATCGCTTAATTGAGCAAATTGGTCATCAATAATATAAGCACCGTCATCCCCTACCGATAAACCTATGTTACCGCCCTGACCAAATAACACGTAAATCCCATCGGTTAGTTTTTGCACCTTGATTTCAACTTCCGGTCTTTGTTCGCCATGGGCAAAAGCATTGGTAGTCAGCCCCATAGCCAAAACCATCGAAGCCGCTGACCAGGTTAGTTTTTTCTTGAACATAAGCACTCCTAGCAATTTGTGTATAGATAATGACCACAGTTTACAGAAATCCGCCAAAGAGTGTAGAGTAGAGTTTGTAACTTTTAATGACTGGATTGCCAAGGGAGTAGTCGCTATGAATTTCGATATTAGCCAAGCACAAGTCTTTATTGACCAAAAGTGGGATGAGGAAATTATTCCAGAGCTTGTGGAATACATTAAAATTCCCTGTAAATCGCCGCATTTTGATCCTGATTGGCAAGATCATGGCTATATGGAGCAAGCTATTCAGCAAATAGCCGCTTGGTGTGAGGCGCAAAATATTCAAGGCAAGACTCTCGAAATCGTGCGCATCCAAGGTCGGACGCCAGTAATTTTTATGGAAATTCCCGCCAGTGATGGTTCAAACAATCCTGATGACGATACCATTTTGATGTATGGGCATATGGATAAACAGCCTGAAATGGTGGGCTGGGAAGAAGGTTTAGGCCCTTGGAGCCCCGTGATTAAAAACGACAAACTCTATGGTCGTGGTGGCGCTGATGATGGTTATGCGGCATATGCCTCATTAACTGCTTTGATGGCATTAAAACGGCAAGACTTGCCTCATGCCAGAACTGTGGTGCTTATCGAAGCCTGCGAAGAATCTGGTTCCTATGATCTGCCTTATTATATTGATCAATTGCGTGATCGAATTGGTGAGCCGTCATTAGTCATTTGTTTAGATTCGGGCGCCGGAAATTATGAGCAACTCTGGTGCACTATGAGCTTAAGAGGCTTAGCGAGTGGCACTTTAAAAGTTGACGTTCTACATGAAGGTATTCATTCTGGATACGGCAGTGGTGTTGTGCCTTCCTCTTTTCGAATAATTCGCCAGCTATTAACTCGACTCGAAGATGAAAAATCAGGGCGCTTACTGCCTAAGGAATTTTTTGCCGAAATTCCTCATCAGCGTATGGAACAAACTTTAGAAGTAACCAAAGTTTTAGGTGATTCGATCGTAGAAGCGTACCCTTTAAAAGATGATACCGAACCCATGGCCGAAAACCATTTCGAGCGATTACTTAATCGAAATTGGCGCCCAGCACTCTCTTATACGGGGATTTCAGGCATGCCCGAAATTAAAGATGCAGGCAATGTGTTAAGACCAACAACTTCAGTAAAGTTATCTTTACGATTGCCACCTACGGCTAATAGCGAAAAAGTCACAAATAAACTAAGTGAAATCTTATTACAAGATCCGCCTTCAAATGCGCGAGTAACATTTGAAGCGGATCAATCAGCTGATGGCTGGAATGCGCCGGATGTACATCAATGGCTTGCCGATTCTTTAGAAAAGGGCTCACAAGCAGTTTATAACAAACCTGCCATGTATATGGGTGAAGGTGGCACCATTCCCTTTATGGCCATGTTGGGAGAGAAATTTCCTAAAGCCCAGTTTATGATTACTGGCGTATTGGGACCAAACTCCAACGCTCATGGTCCGAATGAATTCTTGCACATTCCTTTTGCCAAAAAACTTACCACTTGTGTGAGCCAAGTAATTGTCGATCATTTTAATCGCAAACATTAGTTATGAATAAAGTTCGTCAAGCTACCATCACACCATTAGCCTCTATTTTTGGCAGCGGCTTTTTAGTTATTATCCCAATTTTGGATAGCATCGCGGGTCCCTACTCAGTATTAGCTATGGCATTGGTTTGTTTAATAGCTTTCGGGGTCGGCTCGGTGATTCGTTATAACATCCGCTATAACGAAGTTCCTATCGAGAAAGGTACTGCAACAAAAAGTACCATGCTATTAGAAAAGCTATCCGATATAGCATTAGTTCCTGCCTACATTATTTCAGTAACCCTATACTTACGAATTTTATCTTCATATTTACTTGGTTTCTTTAATAATGACATCGAGCTATATGAACAATACATCACGACAGGCATCATTTTATTTATCCTCGCTATCGGTCTTAGCAAAGGTCTAAAAGCACTCGAGGGATTAGAAAAATGGGCGTTGGCGGTTACACTTTTTATTATTGCATTAGTATTAGCTTGTTTTGCTTTCTATGACATACAAACCTGGCAGTCGGGAAACCTCACGCTATCGAAAATGCCGGAAAGAAGCTGGTGGGAGATCGCAACAATTTTAGGTGGTACTTTGATCGTGGTGCAAGGCTTCGAAACCAGCCGCTACCTTGGTCATAAATATACAGCGACTGAACGCATTCAATCTTCCAGAAACTCGCAAATTATTTCTACAGGGGTTTACCTATTATTTGTGCTGTTAGCCACGCCATTAACGCACTTTTTAACCGCTAAATTTAGTGATAACGCCTTAATTGATTTAGCAAAGATAGCTGCTTTTTGGCTACCAATTCCACTCGTTCTTGCCGCTATATTCAGTCAATTCAGTGCTGCGGTTGCAGATACTTTTGGCGCGAGTGGTAATATGCAAGAGTTTACCCATGATAAGTTAAGTGAAAAACTAAGCTATCTCATTATTTGCGGATTTGCTATTTTACTTTGTTGGCTGGCTAATACTGGGCAAATTTTAGCGTTAGCTTCGCGAGCTTTTGCTTTTTACTACTTGATACAGTGCTTGGTGGCTTTAACAAA
This sequence comes from Gammaproteobacteria bacterium, assembly GCA_013372875.1. The sequence continues at coordinate 13,376 of JABXIW010000046.1, forward strand.
CTGTAAAAGTTTTGCCAAACAAGCATTGTTTAGTTTACTCGCGGTAATTTTGTTATTTATTACTGTATTTGCAGTACCGGCAGGATAAATTTATGGATCAAATACCCGTTGATAGCTTTAAGCTGGCCATATTGAGAACTCGCTTGTCTAATACTCGAACACTGTTGGCCTATATCAAAACCTCTATTGGCTTATTTTTGGCCGCCTTTGGTTTAATCAAGTTTGTAGAGGACTATCCGATTTTAGATTATGCAGGCTGGATGCTGGGATTTAGTTCAATAGCCGTAGCGATTTACGGCTATTGGAATTATTTTAAAGTGAAGCAATTTATTAATGATGAAGAGTCACAAATCACTCCTAGCGAGTCTTAGTTTATAACCAGTCGGTTAAGACAAAACCCACACCAAGACGGTTGGTACGACGGTTATAGTCAATCAAACTTTCTCCATAACCATTAAAATACTGCACATAACCGCGCAGCTTGCCCTTTTCATCTAACGGGAAAGTCCAATCAAATTGCACAGCGCCTTTATTATCACTACGCAAGTTATTTCTGAGCATAATCCCAAAGTTATGCTCATCCCACTGATAACGCGTTTGCAACTCAAAATAGCCCATGTAATCATCGATATCAGGATTATCATCACCTTCGGGATCGAGCGGATCTTCCTTTTCATCTTCAGGAATGCGCCACCAAGGTCTAAAGGCTAAAACCCAACGATCTTTTTCAAATGCCCATTCGGTGTATAAACGATTCCAGCTTCTGGAGCTTAAACCACTGCGACCATTGGATTGATGTTCAACACCCAACGAAAACGCAGGGATTTGCCACCCCCCCAATTTCCAATCGGTGGACCAAGCAGCAAAAATTTCGGGTTGATGATTAGTCTCGCGGAAAGGACTCGAAACTTCTGAATTGTAGGCTTGCCAATAAGACTGGCCGGTATATGCAAAAAACAAAGCGCTGTTTTTACCAAATGGGGCTTCCCAGAAAGGGGTTTTAAAGCTCACTTGGAATTTGATTTCTACGTTATCAATGTCCCGCTCATCGCCAGCCAAATCAAAACCCTCATTATTTGGGCTATTATTAAATGTTAGTGGCAAAATATAGTTTGGCTTGTGCGGCAAAATAGCGAAACGGTTATTACGTGCGCGATATTCTTGGCGCAAACGGTCTTTGACCAAAGTAGAGTCTTTTTTTACTTCTTGATTCACAATATCTTCTGGCGTAATCACCAGAGTCTCTTCAGACTGTTGCTTCTGTTTAGCTTGCTCGGCGACAAGCTGCTCCTGAAGCTGCTGCTCACAACGTTCTTTTAACTCGGCAACAGTTGTCTCATCGGCAGCGGTCGCTAGCTCCTCAATTAAACATTTCTGTAGCTCTTCATCAGCTTGAGCCAATGCTGGAGCAAATAAAACCAAACCTACTAATAGATAACGAAACATAAAAAAGCCTTGTAGAAAAATTAAGCAGATTGTACCAGAACTAACCATTGAGCAAAGTATTTGCCATAAAAAAAGGAGCCTAATGGCCCCTTCTTTTCAGATTTTTATAATCTATTTAACAGGTTTAGCGTTAGCATCAAGCTCAATCACTTGGTAACCCAACTTTTCCAAACCTGGCAAAATCGACTTTTTATCACCAACCACGACTACAATCATATCGTCACGAACAAGATGCTTAGAAGCCAACTCATTTAGCTCATAAAGCTCGATATCTTCTAAGATATCATTTTGCTCTTCGATATAATCATCATCCAAATCGTAAGTTAAGATTCTCGATAATAAACCCAATTTTTGCGAAGGCGTTTCATAACGACGTGCATCGCTTTGGCCCAAAGAGTTCTTCATAAAGTCTAACTCTGCAGCGGTCATACCCGATGCCTGATATTGATCAATTTCTTTGAAGAACTCAATCAAAGATTTATCAGTAGCATCCGAGCGCACACCCGCGCTGGCAGTATAAGAGCCATGATCAGCCGAACCATTGAATCTTGAGCGCGCACCATAGGTATAGCCTTTGTCTTCGCGTAAGTTGATATTAATACGTGAGTTAAAGGCACCGCCTAAATTATAGTTCATTAAACCTGCACGATAGTATTCGCCATCCGCATCATAAGCCAATGAACGTTTACCGATGCGAATTTCAGATTGCGCCGCACCTGGTTTATCGACTAAATAAATAGCTTTTTCAAGTGTTGGGAATGCTTGCAATGGCTCTTTCGCCACATCACCACCTTGCCAATTGGCAAAGCGTTTTAACTTCTCAGCGATGGTTTCTTCAGCCAAATCAGATACCACAACCACACTCGAAACCTCCGGCGAATACTGAGTGTTATAGAAGTTTTTAACATCGTCCAAGCTAATATTGGCCACAGACTCTAAAGTACCGCTAGTAGGTTCAGCAATCGAGTTATTACCGTAAAGCAACTTGCTATACACATTCGAAGCTACAGTTGCTGGCTGCTTTTGCGAAAACTTAATTCCTTCGATAGCCTGATCTTTAATACGCTTAAAGTCTTTCTCATCAAATTTTGGCGTGAATAATTTTTCAGCTGCAATCCACAGGGTGCGATCCAAGTTTTCAGTTAAAGACGAAATCGTCATTGTGGTGTAATTTTCACCGGCTGAGAAACTAATTGAGCTGCCCAATTTTTGCAGCATATTGCTCAAGTCTTCGCTGGAATAGCTTTCCGTTGCTTCATTCATCATTGAAGCTGTCATCGAAGCTAAGCCCGCTTTAACCAACGGCTCATTACGCTGACCATTTTCGATTCTAAAGCTAATCGCAGTGGTTGGTGTTTCACTATTATTCGCACCTAGCACTTCAATTCCATTGGCTAGTTCAGTACGCCAAATAGCTGGCAAAGTAATCGATGGATTTTCACCAGAACCAGGCTTGACACTGCGGTCAAAGCTATCTTTGGCAATACGTAACTCTAAACCAGAAGTATCATTATCTTGAGGAATAGTACGGTCTTTAACTTTGAAAGTATCCTGACGCGCCACCAACTCTGGCTTGCCGTTTGGCACTATGCTCATAATAACTGCAGGTTTATTCTTGATGTACTGGTTGTAAACACGCATCACGTCTTCTTTGGTCACATTTTGATAACGCGCTAACTCAATACCAATGCGGTTTGGATTACCTTCAAAAGTTTGATTAGCCGCCAATTGCGACACTTTGCCTGAAACGCTTTGTAAACCATAAATCAGCTGAGATTTCATGCCCGCTTTAACGCGCTCTAAATCATCATCTTGCACACCACGTGCTTCAAACTCTTTAAAAGTATTGCGCATGATTTTTTCCAAATCGGCCAAAGATTTACCTTTAGCTGGATTCGGTAGCGCAAATAAATTAAAGGTACAAGCCAATTCAGAACAAGGGTGACTAACACCAGATTGGACGGTTAAACCTTCTTTATCTAGGTTCTTATAGAACAACGAAGTTCGGCCTTGGCCTAAAATAGAAGATAAAACATCAAGCGCAGCCTCATCTTGGCTACGACCATAAGTAGTCGGGAAAGACATATAAATCAATGGCAATGATACGTTGTCTTCCATTGAGATATAACGGTCTTTATCCAAAGTTACCGTTTGTGGCGCCGGGTCTCTAACTTCTGGGCCACGAGGAATAGAACCAAAATATTTGTTCACCCAAGCCAATGCTTGCGCTTCATCAAATTTACCACCAATGGTTAGAGTCGCATTATTAGGACCGTACCAACGTAAAAAGAATTTCTTCAAATCATTCAAATCAGCACGATTTAAGTCTTCCATAAAGCCAATCACAGGCCATGAGTAAGGATGGCCCTCGGGATACAAGGCTTGTGACACGCGCTCATTCAAACGACCATAAGGACGATTATCCACACGCTGACCACGCTCATTCTTTACCGTTTCACGTTGTACTTCGAACTTTTCTTGAGTAACAGCATCAAGTAGAAAGCCCATACGATCTGCTTCTAACCACAACATTTTTTCCAATTGATTCGATGGAACCGTTTCAAAGTAATTAGTACGATCGCTGTTAGTTGTACCGTTTAAAGTACCGCCTGCTTCAGTAATAATTTTGAAGTGCTCTTCATCGGCAACGTTTTCCGAACCTTGGAACATCATGTGCTCAAAGAAATGAG
>JABXIW010000397.1 GCA_013372875.1 Gammaproteobacteria bacterium
AGACATATAACACTCTCCATTTTGTTGTTTTGGGCTGACTTGGACTTTTTTGTCCAATAGTTCTCATTATCAGCCAGTTTTGACCCGAAAAACGTGCTTCAATCGGTATGTTGACGATTTGTTGCAAACTTGTACTGGTTCGTTCCACTGATTGATCATTGGACTACCTGATTTTCTTTCGTGGTGTGAACTGGCTCAATTCTCAATTCGTGTAGGTTGAGGGAGTCGATTCAATTAAGAGGGGGAATATGAGATGGGTAAGAAACTAAGAGAAAGCCCAACGTCGACGTTGAGCTTTGGAACGAATTCAGAGGAGGGTTAGCGAGTCTGTTTAAGCTCTGCTAATACTTCGTGCAGTGAAGGCACGATAGCGTGACCAAATTGTTTCACCTCATCGCAAGGTTCGACCAAGTCCGGAATTTGATAAGTGACCATGTTTGCCGCTACAGCGGCGCGAACACCATTATTGGAATCTTCAAAGGCCAAACATTGGCTTGGCTCTACATCCAGACGGTTCGCTGCCAGCAAATAGATTTCTGGATCGGGTTTGCCGTGGCTCACTTCGCAGCCTGTCGTTAGGTTATCGAAGTATTTGCTCAACCCTGCTAATTCCAGTTTGATTTTTGCCACTTCTTTCGCGGTAGATGTCGCGACCGCGATAGGTAAGCCTTGCGCTTTCAACCACTCCAGCAAATCAACAACGCCATCTTTTACAGGGATAGCTTGGTGTTTGACAACTGCGTTGTAACGAGTGCGCCATTCAAGATGCAGGCGGTCTAAATTCTCGCCGTAGGCTTTGCGGAAAATCGTCTCAATTCCTGCCGCATTGCGGCCAATGATCGATAGGTAAACATCTTCATAAAACGGAAGGTTTTGTACTTCACATGCTTCTTGGAAAATACGCATACAGACGCGTTCAGTATCAAGAAGTAAACCATCCATATCAAAAATAGCAGCTTGGTATTTCATTACATTACAGGCTTGTTGAGTGAGGGAACACATTCTGGCATAAGCCGACGTAATTTTCTCGGAAATTTACTTTTCTGTTTGTCGCAGTTGTATAAATCGGATGCGGTCTTATTCGATAGGGTGACTTTATGGCTCTAAAACAAAAGTGGTGGCAGTGCAGCGCATATCATTCTAATTAATCAATATTATTTTTATTGGTTTTATTTATGCTTTCGTAGTTAATTTATTATAAATATTAATTGTTTAAATGTTTTGGATTATTCCCGTAGAGTTTTAATAAAAACTATCTCTAATTAAAGCGTGAAACTTGTCGTAATTCATTACTTGGTTTTTAGGTTATTGAGTTGAATGGTTTTTTTATCACTACAATAGTGTTGTTTAAGATATGAATGTCTCGATAACTATTCCTTCAAGCTTAAAAAGTACAGAGCGTTTTAATGAAGTCCGAAGTGAGTGGTTTGTATTGGAGTTTAAGGATGAAGTTTAAAATCGGTTTAATATCCGCAGCTATTTTGTTATCTGGGTGCGCGACTCAAAAAATGGCTTTCCCGACACAAAACCAATTAACCATTACAGGCAATACGCTGGTGTACGACGGCATGATTACCGGAGATGCCGTGCTAGAAGCCATAAGAATGGTGAATGATAGTGACCAGAAAGTGACAACATTACGCATTACCAGTAGTGGTGGTGATATTGGCGTCGGGATCGAGTTTGGTCACTTCATAAAAAACAACGATATGGATGTGATCGTCAGCCAATTGTGTTTTTCTGCTTGCGCGAATTACATATTGCCTGCGGCGAAAAGTGTGGTGATTGGAAAAGATGCGCTTATTGGGTGGCATGGTGGCGCGAATCAGAGTGACGAGATGTGGGATCAATCGGTTCCTTCGCAATACGAAAAGCAGTTTTATCGCTATCTTACTCGTTTACGAATTAAAGAAGCGGAGTTCTACAATAAAGTAGGAGTGGATCCAAATATTACCGTTTATGGGCATACGAGAACGAATACATGCCAACGTTCAACGCTCGCGAATGGTTGGTATTACACTGAATCTGATATGCGGCACATGGGAATTAAGAACCTGACTGTGCAAGGTGAATTACTGAACACTTTGAACTACAACAACAGCGAGATTAATTCTTGTTTGATGCCGCAAATATTTAATTAATTATCACCGCCACAAAAATCGCTCGAGTGAAAAAGAATACGCCTCGCTTAAATTGCGAGGCGTTTTTGTTTCAATTTGAATCAACTGTAAGCCCGTGCAACGCGACCTTCGCAATTCAAGGTGTATTGTTTGGCGTAAGCTGGGATGAAAACAGATTGGCCTTTATCTACTACACACGTTTCACCATTTGCGTGTGTAATCACGAGCGGGGAATCTAGCGGCAACAGGATTTCTGCGGTTCTTACATCAAGTGTTCGTTGGTTGGCCTGCTTTACAATCGCGAATTTGAAATCGTCGACGGGAATTGGGTATTCCAACATGTCGTTGTTTTCGATTGGTGCAAGCAGTAGGGTATCGAATGGTTTTTCTTCGAAGCGTGTGCATGCAACGAGTTCTTTTACGTCCATATACTTCGGTGTTAAACCTGCGCGTAGCACATTGTCTGAGTTCGCCATGATCTCAAGCCCCGTCCCTTTCAAGTACGCGTGTGGCGTTTCTGCATCCAAGAACATCGCTTCGCCTGGTTTCAGCGTGATAACGTTGAGTAGCAAGGGTGCAAACAAACCAATGTCGCCCGGGTATTGCGTTTCTAACTCCAAGATCAGGTTGAACAGAGGCAAGTCGGTGATGCGAGCTTGTGCCAATAGCACCGTCAACGC
>JABXIW010000139.1 GCA_013372875.1 Gammaproteobacteria bacterium
ATGAAAACTTTGAATGGCATGTGGCATTATCAGATCCACAGGCAGAAGATAATTGGGATGGCTACACCGGCTTTATCCACAATGTACTTTTAGAAAACTATCTAAAAGATCACCCTGCACCTGAGGACTGCGAGTTCTATATGTGTGGACCGCCGATGATGAATGCCGCGGTTATTCAAATGCTAGAAGATCTAGGTGTTGAACCTGAAAATATCTTATTGGATGATTTCGGTGGTTAATCTTTAGCATTAGCAGCTAAATCGGTTAAAATAGGCAGTCTCAGCACTGCCTATTTTTTTGCCTGTTATTTATGTCATTAATTAAATCTTTAGCTCTGGTAGCGATCATCTTTCTGTTCAGTGCTTGCACTCAAGAAGCTAATTATAAAAAAATTATCGGATCAACCATGGGCACGACTTACAGTGTAGTGGCTAAAGTCGATGAGCAAGATATCAATCAAATCCATCAGCAAATTGAAACTGAACTCAAAGATATTAATCAATTAATGTCTACCTATATCCCTGACTCGGAAATCAACCAGTTTAATCGCTTATCTGATACTTCTTGCTTTCCCTTTTCAGATAAAACCTGGCAGGTTTTACTAGCCGCGAGACAGGTTTACCTTGAAACCGACGGCGTCTTTGATATTACCCTAGGCCCACTTATTTCGCGCTGGGGCTTTAATGTAGAGGAATATGAGCAGAAGGTACCTGCAAGTGTTGATATAGAGCAGCTTCTTGCGCAGGTAGGAACTGATAAATTGCAGTTTGATCTTAACCAGCAATGTATCCGAAAATCACTTCCTCAGATGACGATCAACCTTTCTGCCATTGCCAAGGGCTTTGGAGTAGATCAGTTAGCGCTTATTTTGGATCAACATCAAGTTGATAGCTATTTAGTTGAAATTGGTGGCGAAGTGAAAGCCAAAGGTCTGAAAAACTACAATCAGAATTGGAAAATCGCTGTTGAAAAACCTGCAATTGAAATGGCGCAGGCGCAATCGGTGGTAGTCAATTTGCTCAATACCTCTATTGCAACGTCAGGTGACTATCGCAATTATTTCGAACATCAGGGCAAGCGATTTAGCCACACCATTAATCCTGAAACTGGTTATCCTGTAGAGCATAAATTAACGTCCATCTCCGTTATCCACCCGAGCAATATGCTAGCCGATGCTTATGCAACCGCACTTAACGTGATGGGGACTAAGGCTGCTTTTGAGTTTGCAGAGAATAACAAGCTAGCCATCTATGCCATTATGCAAGAAGATACAGGCCCTGTGACTATTGCAAATAAGCAATTTCAAGGCTACATCAGTCGCTAATTAATATGTTAAAATAATGCCGAATTTATAAGCAGGTTTAATCATGGGCACTTTTGTACTAGCTTTTTCTCTTTTCGCAGTGGTAATACTCATTATGGCCGTGGGCTATATATTCCAGCACAAGCGGATCAGTGGAAGTTGCGGCGGCTTGGATGCTTTGGGAATTGAAAAAGCCTGCGATTGTGAGAAGCCTTGCGCCAAGAAACGTGCCCGTTTACGCAACGAGCGCCGTTTAAATATACAAATTATTGAAGATTAGCCTGACGTCGGCTCAATATTTATTCCCAGTTAACGCCAATATACTGTAAAGCTTTCAAAATTGATTGGCGTGAAATCATACCAACTAACTGACTCTTTTGAACCACAGGGTACATACGGCAATTATCTTGCAAAAAACGCTCTGCCACATCAGCAATACTGTCATCAGGATGACAAGTTTTAACCTCTTTGGTCATTCGATCCATCACTCTGTCACCTAAATCACCATGATAGATAGCGCTTAGCACCGTATGTAAGCAATCCTTTTCCGAAAGATACCCAACCAGTCTATTGTGGTCGTCTAACACTGGCGCGCCCGTCAAGCGGTACTCCAGCATGGTTTGCGCTGCTTCAACCACATCAGTTTCTGGAGCCAAGGTAATCATGGCCGAAGTCATATAGTCTCTTACCGCTACGGATTTAAGCATTGCAGGCTCCTTTAATATCAATTTTTGATGTTTAACTTATTGTTTTTAAGAATAATTATTCTTGCTTAATTTGATAATAGCTCAATTATTTCTTTCAGGCAAAATAAAACCCAGCCGAGGCTGGGTTTTATAAGATGACTCAAAAATCTAATTATTTAGATTCTAAGTTTGCTTCCGCACGACGGTTAAGTGCACGGCCTTCAGCAGTAGCATTGTCTGCGATAGGACGAGTTTCACCGTAACCAACACCGCTTAAACGAGATGCATCGATACCGAAGTTGCTTACTAAGTAGCTGACTACTGAGTTAGCACGACGCTCTGATAAGCCTTGGTTGTAGCTAGCAGAACCAACGCTGTCAGTGTGACCTTGGATTTCAGCATTCACGTTAGTGAATTGACGCATGAACTCAGCAACTTTAGCAATTTCAGAAACCATTTCTGGCTTGATTGTATACTTGTTTGTGTCAAAGTTCAAACGCATATCAATCACAACTTTCTCTTGGATTTGACAGCCTTTGTCGTCAACTTTAGCGCCTGCAGGCGTATTTGGACAAGCGTCTTGATAGTCGTAAACGCCGTCGCCATCAGAATCTAATGGACAACCGTAAGCGTCAACGCGCGCACCAGCTGGAGTACCAGGGCAACGATCATTCGCGTCGATTACGCCGTCACCATCAGAATCTTGAGGTGCTTTTACTGGCTCTTTTACTGGAGCAGGAGCTGAGTCATAATCAGTTGAGCCAAAGAAGTAACCGAAACCAACGTATAATAACTTGTCATCACCCAAATCACTATCGCCATCTAAGAAGTCAACACCTGCGCGAACAAAGGCATGCTTAGAAGCGAAATGCTGGATACCAACACCCAATTTAATATATTCATTTTCTTCAAGTTGCGATGGCACTAAATATGGAATACGAGCACCAGCACCATCCACGTTATAACGACCAAAACCAAATTTAAGGAATGGGCTAGTTGTAGTACTACCTAACCAATCCGTATCATTGTATAAGAAATCAACACCGTACGACTCTAAATCAAAACGACCCGCCAATGGTTCCCTAGCAGAAGCTGTCTTATCGATGTCATCAAAATAAGCATAGTGCCCTTCAACAGCCCAGTTTTTGTTAAACATCCAACCAATATTGGTACCAAACGTATCTTGATTAGAAATATTTCTCGCTATATCAAAATCTGCTTGAGTCCAATTGATCATTCCGTAAGCGCCGTTACGGTCCTTAACTTCACCTTCGCCTGCAAAACCCGCAACACTTGCAGATAATAAACAAGCTCCAATTAATAACTTCTTCATTTGATTTGCCCTCTCTTATTTAGAAGTATTCCAATTATCATAAAATCCCTGCCAGTATACATGAAACAAGGACTTATATACAAAAATAGTACTAATTTTAATAAATTTTACAACCTAAGTTATTGATATTAACCAACAAGTTCCGCTATTTCTGCCGCTTTTGACTCGGCTAACGACTTATCTTTGGCTTCTACCATCACCCTGATCAGCGGCTCGGTGCCTGAAGCGCGGATTAAAACTCTGCCTTCAGCCTGTAATTCATCTTCTACACGCTGTACCACTTGAGTTAACTCTTCTGATGCTAACGCTTTTGTTGCATCCACTACTCGAACATTGATAAGCGTCTGAGGAAACATCGGTGTCATTTGAACCATTTGTGCCAAATCTTTATTTTCATGCTGTAAAGCCTTGAGAACCTGCAGAGCTGCTATAATGCCATCACCAGTTGAATTGTGCTCTAAACAAATCACATGCCCAGAAGACTCGCCACCGATAGACCAGTCATTCTTTTTCAACTGTTCCATTACATAGCGATCACCAACTTTCGCTCTCACAAACGGAACCTGCATTTCAGCCAAAGCATTCTCAATTGCCATATTGGTCATTAGCGTTCCAACAACGCCACCTTCGAGTTTACCTTGATTTTTCATTGCTCTTGCGATCAACATGATCAATTGATCACCATTAACCAACTCTCCATTAGCATCGATCATCATGACACGGTCAGCATCGCCATCAAAGGCAATACCAAGATCCGCATTTTCAGTGATCACCTTCTTTGCTAAGGGATCGGTATGGGTTGCACCACGTTCTTTATTGATATTCAAACCGTCAGGATTGACTCCCATACTGATAACTTCCGCACCCAACTCTTTAAACACATAGGGCGCAATATGATAAGCAGCACCATGCGCGCAATCTAAGACAATTTTCATGCCTTTTAACGAAAAATCATTGGAAACACTAGCCTTGCAGAACTCAATATAGCGCGCTGCAGCATCATCAATTCGATAGGCTTTACCGAGTTGCTCAGAAGGCAGAGAAAACATCTCTTGATCCAGCAGTTTTTCAATTTCCAGCTCTACCTCATCTGGCAGCTTAGTGCCATCACTGGAGAAAAATTTAATACCATTATCATAAAAAGGATTGTGCGATGCGCTGATCACAATCCCTGCGTCAGCTCTAAAAGTTCGGGTCAAATAGGCGACTGCAGGCGTTGGCATAGGCCCGACTAAAAGACTGTCCACTCCAGCTGCAGTTAAACCAGCTTCTAATACCGACTCAAACATATAACCCGATATACGCGTATCTTTTCCTATCACCACTTTGCTCCGTTCATGGCCGTTTTGCGCGAGCACTTTACCTGCCGCCCAGCCCAGTTTAAGTACAAACTCAGGGGTAATGGGAAATTGCCCAACCGTTCCTCTGATACCATCGGTACCGAAATACTTTCTCATGTTTTTTCCTACTTTCTTATTAGTGTTGCTCTATCGCTTTATAAACTTCAATTGCTTCTTTGGTAGCTTTCACGTCATGAACTCGCAGTATTTTAGCACCTTTTGTTACTGCAATTAAACCAGCCGCCACGCTCGCAACCATTCGCTTATCAACTTCTAGCCCTAAAATCTGCTCAAACATACGCTTACGTGAAACTCCAACTAATAAAGGCAAATCACCTATTTGTAAATCATAAAGGTGCTTTAATAATTGACAATTATGTTGCAACGTTTTGCCAAAACCAATGCCTGGATCTAAACAAATTCGCCTTTTATCAATACCCGCTTCAACACAGGCATTAACGCGCTCCCTTAAAAAATCGCCCACTTGTTTCACCACATTTATATAATAAGGAGCATCTTGCATGGTTCGGGGCTCGCCCTGCATATGCATCAAGCATACATCCACTTGACCATCAACTATCACTTCCAAAGCCCCATCTGCTTGTAAAGCGCGCACATCATTAATCATTGTCGCACCAGCATCGATCGCAGCGCTCATCACTTCGGTTTTAGAGGTGTCAACAGAAATTGATACGCCTAGTGGTTGTAGAGCTTCAACTAAAGGAATTACCCGTCTAATTTCTTGTTGCACTGATACCGCTTGCGCACCAGGGCGAGTTGATTCGCCGCCAATGTCAATAATATCTGCCCCCTCTTCCAACATTCGCTGGGCATGCTCAAACGCATTATTTTTGTGACTGAACTGCCCCCCATCCGAAAAGGAGTCAGGCGTCACATTCAATATACCCATCACTAATGGGCCAGGCTTGGTTAAAATTGATGGCTTCATGGACTGTTCCTTTAGCGCAAAAGAAAAAAGGCCCGATGGACCTTTTCAAATTTACACATTAATCTTCGCGTAATTTTACCACTACGGCCGACTCTTCTTTTTCACCATCCTTTGGCTGGGGGTCTTGAGGTGGCTCACTAGGGCCATCAGGCTTGTCATTCCAATTTTCTGGCGGCTGCGGGTCATCGCCTTGCATAATGTCATCGATTTGTTTGGCGTCAATCGTCTCGTACTTCATCAAGGCATCTGCCATCGCGTGCAATTTATCTAAATTATCATTCAAGATTTTTTCAGCACGTTGGTAATTGCGGTCGATGAAGTTTCTAATTTCTTCATCAATAGCTCTGGCCGTATCATCAGCAATGTTTTTATGCTGAGTTACTGAGCGACCCAAGAATACTTCACCCTCATCTTGGGCATAAGATAACGGTCCTAACTTGTCTGACAGACCCCACTTTGTCACCATATTGCGCGCAATTTCCGTAGCGCGCTCAATGTCATTGGAAGCACCTGTGGTCACTTGTTCAGGCCCATTTAAAATCTCCTCAGCAATTCGTCCACCAAATAATGACGAAAGTTGAGATTCCAGTTGTTCCTTAGACATGGAGTAGCGATCTTGCTCAGGCAAATACATAGTCACACCTAAGGCGCGGCCACGCGGAATAATCGATACTTTATATACAGGGTCGTGACTCGGCACTTTCAAGCCAACAATCGCATGGCCAGCTTCATGATAAGCGGTATTACGCTTTTCTTCTTCAGTCATCACCATAGAGCGACGTTCGGCACCCATCATGATTTTGTCTTTTGCCTTCTCAAAATGGTCCATATTGACCGTGCGCTTATTTTCACGCGCCGCAAATAAAGCTGCTTCATTAACCAGATTCGCCAAATCCGCGCCAGAAAAGCCTGGCGTACCGCGAGCAATAACACCCGCTTCAACATCATCGGCGGCAGGTACTTTACGCATATGTACCTGTAAGATTTTTTCACGACCTTGGATATCTGGTAAGCCAACCACCACTTGGCGATCAAATCGGCCTGGGCGTAAAAGAGCTGGGTCTAAAACATCTGGACGGTTGGTAGCCGCAATCACAATCACGCCTTCACCGCCCTCAAAGCCATCCATTTCCACCAACAATTGGTTCAAGGTTTGCTCACGCTCATCATGACCGCCGCCCATGCCAGCGCCACGATGACGACCAACCGCATCGATCTCATCGATAAAAATAATGCATGGCGCATGTTTCTTAGCTTGATCAAACATATCGCGAACTCGCGACGCACCAACACCAACAAACATTTCGACAAAATCTGAACCGGAAATAGTGAAAAATGGCACTTTAGCTTCGCCTGCAATGGCTCTTGCCAATAAGGTTTTACCTGTACCAGGCGGACCCACCATCAAAACACCACGCGGAATAGTGCCGCCGAGTTTTTGATATTTTCGCGGATCACGTAAGAAATCGACTAATTCGCCAACTTCTTCTTTGGCTTCTTCAACTCCAGCCACATCAGCAAAAGTCGTTTTCACTTGATCTTCCGATAGCATACGCGCTTTGGATTTACCAAAAGACAAGGCGCCGCCACCTTTGCCACCACCCTGCATCTGGCGCATAAAGTAAATCCAGACGCCAATTAATAAGAGGATTGGACCAAAAGTAAATAGAATGGTGCTAAAGCCATTGCCTTCTGGCTTTACTGCTTCGTAATCAACTTTGTTTTCTAAAAGAATTTCGTTGAGCTTTTCTACACCACCTACTGGTATTTGAGCAATTGAGTTTACCTCTTTGTTATTAACATCAGGGTAACCTCGAGCAATCCCTCCGCCATTGGGATCAATTTCTACCATTTGGAATTCTTTGCTTTCTACCTTTTGCACAAATTCGCTAAATGGAATTTTGCTATTATCCATAGAGCGCTGGTTAATTTGCTCAATCACAAAAAACAAAATAATGGCCGTTACAGCCCAAAACAGAATATTTTTAACTAAGTCGTTCAAACTTGAACCTCAACTTTTCGGCTAGCTTGCCAATTTTCTATTAATCAATACATTATGCCATGCTGACAAAAGATCGGTAGCCCCATTTACAAAAGCTAACAAGTTTCTTTTATCATTCAACCAGTTAGTGGCAGTCACTAACCTTTAAATCCTTGCGCTAAAACATACACCTCGCGTGAGCGATCGCGTGATGCGCCTGGTTTGCGGATCATGACTTTATCAAATAACTGGCGGCATTGGCGTACATAATCATCAAAGCCCTCGCCTTGGAACACTTTAACCAAAAAAGAGCCTCCTTTAGTCAACACCGTCTGCGCCAACTCCAAGGCCAACTCGGTTAGATACATGGCGCGCGGAATATCAACTGCGTCCACACCACTCATATTGGGGGCCATATCCGATAAAACAAGGTTTGCTTTACGCTCACCAATGCTATTTAGCAATTGCTCTAAAACAGCTTCTTCCCGGAAATCTCCTTGGATAAAATTCACATCGGCCAAAGCATCCATCGGCAAAATATCCAAGGCAAAAATATGACCACTTGAGCCAATTTTCAAACCACAATATTGTGACCAACCACCTGGAGCTGCCCCCAGATCCACAATCGTTTGTCCGTGTTTCACCAAGTTATACTTTTTATCCAACTCCTCGAGCTTGTAAACCGCCCGCGAGCGATAACCGTCCCGTTGCGACTGCTTCACATAATGATCATCAAAATGCTCTTTCATCCAACGATGACTACTTTTGCTTTTTCCCATCTTTTGCTAAATTGCCATTAGTAAATTACTAAAAGTCTCTCTATTGTACCCTTTTTAGGGTAAAATACCGCCTAATTTACTCAATCAGTTCCATAAAATGACTCAATTATCCAAATCACAAATCAAATTCTTAAAAGCTGAAGCGCATGCCTTAAAGCCTGTGGTTATGATCGGCGGTAACGGCGTGACAGAGTCGGTTTTGGAAGAGTTAGAGCGAGCGCTAGATCATCACGAATTGATCAAAATTAAAGTGCGCGCAGAAGATCGCGATGAAAAGCATGAAATCATTGAATATTTATGCGAAAAAACCAATGCCATTAAAGTCAATACCATTGGCCACAATTTGGTATTGTTCCGCCAATCGAAAGATAAAAAAATCCTACTACCAAAGAAATAATCAATCTGTTGCTCGCATCTAAGTTCGCGGGACTAATAAAACCCGCGAATTTCTAGCTTCTTAAACTAGCTACATTCCTTATCTTGAACATCGATGACCACAGGCTTCCATAAATACTCACCTTTTTTGTCTAACTCAGTTTTGTTGTAGTAAGCACCTATATAATAAATTTTATTTGGCAATACTTTGAACTTGGTTAAAGCGCCCTTTCTATTTTGGCGTGATTCTCGCTTGCTTAACGACTCTGGAACAGCTGCGTAAATCAAAATTTCGTGCATACCAGACGAAACTTTAAATTCACCATTAGCGGCATTCTTTAAGTCGCCATCAATTTCTCTGATCACAGCTGGGTAATGATACCGTGCATATTTCTCTTTTCGCACACTAACATAGCCACAGCCTGCCACCATCCCTTGCTCCTTCTTGCCATTTGCTTGTTGATCCTTATTTATTTCTAGCAGTTGATTTCTGGCAAAAACTTCCACTAAGTATTTCCTATCTTCTACATCGGTTATTAGCATGAGTTCATGTTCTTTTTTGAATTTTTTTACCGTATCCATATTGGATACTTTTTCACCATCCTTAAATAAACTTATTTGATACTCATATAAGTTTTCGTCTATGTCGTTAAACTCAACTTGCAGTAACTTATTATCTTCTTCACTCACTTCAAGGCTACCAGATTTCCCAGCCTCAACTAATAGCTTTGGGTTATAAAGCGGATCAGTGTTTTTTCTCGAGTTTATCGCCGTGTTCAAGTCTATACCCGAAATGTCATATATCTTTATCTCAAAAAAAGTAGCAGGAGTAGCCGCAACTGCTACGCAACATAATCCTAAAATTGCAGCAATAATACTTTTCATATAAAACCTCTTTTCAAAGTAGCAAGTTTGTACCTTTTAACTGCTGGCACCCATTGGCTTGCTACGGAAATGTATAGTGTAAAACTAATCTCTAGTTTACTAGAACTCAAGCTAAATCACTGTTATTCTTAATATTCTTCAAGGAATAGCGCTAATTAATTGCAATAATAAAAATAAAGAAATATCTATCTAAAACCAATGGATCATCAGAAACTAAGAGAAATTCGTAACAGCAAAGGGTGGACTCAAGGATACGCTGCCAAGCAAATTGGTATACAGCAATCTTATTTATCTAAACTTGAAAATGGGCAAGCCATTCCTTCAGCAGAGATAATCAAATCGATTGCCAAGACTTACGATTATAAAACCAGCGATTTCGCGCCAGACTTGATCATTCCAGAAACAAACCATCCAATAACAAGAAGCTCAAAATTAATCAAAATTAGCATTCTAGCTTTGTTGCTGGGCTTAGTATTAATAGCAACAGCTTGGTTTGGCATTTTTAAAAGTAACTATGCTTATACCTACGAGCTACAACATGACGCACAACAATCTACTCCCGCTCCTATATACTTTATTCTCGATGAATATAAAGGTGAAAAGTACAGACAAAGTTTTGCAGAAAATAGCTACACCTATCAATTAATAGGCGAAAGAAAAATACATCCCAAAATTAATCGTTGGATATACTATTTTGGATATATTTGCTTGGGAATTGGCCTAATCATATTTTTTATACCATTAGGCCACAAGAAATAAACTAGATATAAAGCACTTCGGCAATTTCGTATTCGACCGTACCGCCTGGGGTTTGGATGTTGGCAATATCACCTTCATCTTTACCTATCAAACCGCGGGCGATTGGTGAGTTTACAGAAATTTTCCCGGCTTTTAGATCCGCTTCATCATCACCAACAATCTGATATTGTATTTCATCGGCATCATCGTCATCCAAGTTAATCAAAATCACGGTCGCGCCGAAAATCACTTTGCCGTTATTGGTCATTTTACTGATATCGATAATTTGGGCGTTACCCAACTTACCTTCGATATCTTGAATGCGCCCTTCGGCAAAACCTTGCTGTTCCCGTGCAGCATGATACTCAGCATTTTCCTTGAGATCACCGTGCTCACGCGCTTCAGCAATCGCCGCCACAATGCGCGGACGTACGACTTTTTTTAACTCTTCTAACTCGGCTTGTAGCGCTTCAGCACCTTTAGCCGTCATTGGAACTCTATTCATACTTTTTTAACCTGCGTGTGCAATTCTTGCACTGAATTAATATCACTGCGCGACAGCTCTTTCATTGCCGCGCAAGAAGCCACCGCACCCGCTAATGTCGTGGTATAAGGCACTTTATGCTGTAAAGCGCTACGACGGATTAGGTATGAATCGGCAATTGCTTGCTTACCTTCGGTGGTATTAATAATGTAGTTCACTTCACCATTTTTAATGGTGTCCACAATGTGCGGGCGACCTTCGAACATTTTGTTAACCCGCTGACACGGAATGCCTGCTTCACGAATGGTGCGTGCAGTACCGCCAGTAGCCAATAATTCAAAACCTTGTTCAACCAATGATTTAGCAACTGCTGGCAAATTCGGACGATCCGCTTCGCGTACACTGATCACCACACGACCTGACATTGGTACTGCTTGGCCGCCACCTAGCTTGGCTTTGTAGAATGCTTCGCCAAAACTTTTACCTACGCCCATAGCTTCGCCGGTTGACTTCATTTCTGGGGTCAAAATCGGATCCGAGCCAGGGAATTTGTTGAATGGGAATACAGGCTCTTTTACTGAGTAATACTGAGGAATAATTTCTTGCGTGAAACCCGTTTCTTTTAAAGACTTGCCTGCCATGACGCTAGCGGCAACTTTAGCTAGCGGAGTGCTCGTTGCTTTCGAAACGAATGGCACGGTACGTGAAGCACGAGGATTAACTTCTAAGATAAAAATCTTATCGCCTTGAATGGCGAACTGTGCATTCATTAAACCGCGAACTTGCAATTCTTTAGCCATCACCAACATTTGACGGCGCAGTTCGTCTTGTACTTCTTGGCCTAAACTAAACGGTGGGATCGAACAGGCCGAGTCACCCGAGTGAACGCCTGCTTGCTCAATATGCTCCATGATGCCGCCGATTAGAATTTCTTCCCCATCAAAAATTGCGTCGACGTCAACCTCAATCGCGTCATCTAGGAAACGATCCAATAAAACTGGCGACTCATTCGAAACGCTTACCGCCTCATTCATATAACGGCGAAGTTCTTCTTCGTTATACACAATCTCCATTGCACGACCACCCAAAACATAAGATGGACGAACCACTAATGGATAGCCAATTTCCTCAGCTAGGCGAACACCTTCTTCAAGGTTTCTAGCAGTACGGTTTGGCGGCTGAAGTAAGTTCAAACGCTCAATTGCACGTTGGAATCTTTCACGATCTTCTGCGCGGTCAATCGCATCTGGCGAAGTACCAATAATCGGTACGCCAGCGGCTTCTAAGTCACGCGCTAATTTCAATGGCGTTTGACCACCATAATGTACAATCACGCCTTTTGGTTTTTCTACATCAACAATTGCTAGTACATCTTCCAGCGTTACTGGCTCAAAGTACAAACGATCAGAAGTATCGTAATCGGTAGAAACTGTTTCAGGATTACAGTTAACCATAATGGTTTCATAACCATCTTCGCGCATGGCAAATGCCGCGTGCACACAGCAATAGTCAAACTCGATACCTTGGCCAATACGGTTTGGACCGCCGCCTAAAATCATGATTTTTTCTTTATCAGACGGCTGCGCTTCACACTCTTCATCGTAGCTTGAATACATATAAGCAGTCGAAGTTGAGAATTCCGCAGCACAAGTATCGACGCGCTTATAAACTGGCAAGACGCCCATTTTTTTACGTAGCTTGCGAATTTCTTTTTCGCTGGCTGCAAAAATATCCGCTAAACGTTTATCCGAGAAGCCTTTGCGTTTTAAAGTGCGCAAAATGTTTTCGTTTAATTCCGATAAAGACATCTCTTCTAAAGATTTCTCAATCGCAATTAATTCTTCGATTTGCACTAAGAACCAACGGTCGATATTAGTGTATTCAAAGACTTCTTCTAACGTCCAACCATGGCGGAAAGCATCGGCCACATACCAAATACGATCTGCGCCTGGAATGCGTAAACGTTGGCGCAAAGTATCCGTTAAGTGCTCATCATCCGCTTCTAACTGAGGCTCAAAACCTGCTGAACCTACTTCTAAACCACGTAAGGCTTTTTGCATCGACTCTTGGAAGTTACGGCCAATCGCCATCACCTCACCAACTGACTTCATCTGAGTCGTTAGTGTCGCATCTGAATTAGGGAACTTCTCAAAATTAAAACGTGGAATTTTGGTGACTACATAATCGATAGTTGGCTCGAAGGATGCAGGTGTTGCACCGCCAGTAATATCGTTTTGCAATTCATCCAAGGTGTAACCCACCGCTAATTTCGCAGCAACTTTGGCAATTGGGAAACCCGTTGCCTTTGAAGCCAACGCAGACGAGCGAGAAACACGTGGATTCATCTCAATAATGGTCATACGACCATTTTTTGGATTGACCGCAAACTGTACGTTCGAGCCGCCAGTCTCAACACCAATTTCACGTAAAACCGCTAAAGAAGCATCACGCATGATTTGGTATTCTTTATCAGTCAAAGTTTGCGCTGGCGCAACGGTAATCGAGTCACCAGTATGCACACCCATTGGGTCGAAGTTTTCGATCGAGCAGATAATGATGCAGTTGTCGTTTTTATCACGAACCACTTCCATCTCATACTC
>JABXIW010000227.1 GCA_013372875.1 Gammaproteobacteria bacterium
AAAGGAAACTCAAACGAGAAATCGCCTCAAGAAAGGCGGCAGAACTGCTTTTAGAGCAAAAAAGTTATGAGCTCTACGAATCGACGCAAAAATTGAGCGTCGCGTTAAAGAAGCTAGAGCTTCGATCGGAAAGCGATCTGCGCAAGTTTGAGTTTGAAGAAAAAATTGATGCCACGCTTATTCGGTTTGGACGGACATTCCTTTCCAGCACTTTCGACGAGACAATGATTGCCAGTTTTCTTGAGCAACTGACGTCCAATTCCGTTATTACCGCTTCGTATTTATACCTTGATCCTGTCCAACTCACTTCTTTACGTCGTCATCATTTCGGGCATTTGGATCTAAAAAGTGACAAACCTATCGCTCGAACACCCAATTGGCAGAATGAGGCGCTACATTTACCCATCATCATTGATGAGCGAGTCGTTGGCGAATTGATATTTTCTGTGTCGTTGGAACAAATTGAGCAAGCTTTTATCTCCAAACAAATGGAACTGGTTTCTGATTTGGTTCACGGCGTGATCAGTCGTCACCTCAGCCTTGAACGTGAAGTCGAGCTAAGAAAGCGAGCGGAAGAGTCAGAAAAAGCGACGAAAGAGTTTGTCGCGATGATTAACCACGAGTTAAGAACGCCACTTAATGGCGTACTCGGCAGCGCAGAGCTGTTAAGCAAAACTCAGTTGGGAGAAGATCAACGGCAATATCTCGGTAATTTGATTCAGTCGGGCGATTTACTTCGCGTCATCATCAACGACTTGCTCGATTTCAGCAAGATGAATGCTGGCATGATGGAAATTATCGACAAGGTTTTTGCGTGGGATGATCTCGAAAAAGCCATTACGGGCGTATTTGCGGCGAAAGCGGCAGAGAAGCGCATTCATTTTTCTATCGACAAGAAGTTAGGCATTCCGGAGTTTCTGATTGGCGATTTAGAACGAATCACCCAAATCTTAGTCAATCTGATTGGGAACGCGATCAAATTTACCCATTTGGGCGGCGTGGTCTTGCGAGTCGAGTGGGTAAACGGCACTGCGTTTTTTGAGGTGGAAGATACCGGGATTGGGATACCGTTAGCGGCGCAAAGTTCGTTGTTTGACCCTTTTGTACAAGTTGACCGCTCGGCAAAACGCAGTTTTGAAGGCTCAGGTTTGGGCTTAGCGATTTGTAAGAACCTCGTGGATTTAATGCAAGGTGAGATCAGTTTCGAAAGTGAAGAGCGCAAAGGTACAACCTTTAAAGTTTCCATCCCTTTAAAAGAGGGGCAAGCTCAAGGTGCAGCGTCGGGTGAGTTGGCTGTTGTCGAACGAAGCGACTTAGCTGGGCGCTCGATATTGGTGGTGGATGATATCCGAATGAACCAAGTCATTGTGACGCAGATGCTGAAAAAGCTCGACATTACTCCTGATTTAAAAGCCAATGGTTTGGAAGCGCTAGAAGCGGTTAAAAACAAAGATTACGAATTGATATTTATGGATTGTCGAATGCCGGAAATGGATGGTTACGAAGCAACGGCTCACTTGCGACAAAAAGGCTTCGACCGTCCAATCATCGCCTTAACAGCAGGCACAACGATTGAAGAACGTCAAAAGTGCATTGATTCAGGCATGGACGATATCCTCACTAAGCCGTACACCGCAACCGATATTGAACAGATTATGTGTAAGTGGCTCGAGCAGTAGACGCTGCCTATCAAAAAACGGATGCTTGTTGGCTAGCGGCTAAACACTAAAGGACATACAAACAACGCTCACGAAAACGCCTCCGTACTGGAGGCGTTTTGACTTGTTTTCGTCCGAAACCTACGATTGCAGCGCTGGCAAAATCTTTGAAAGCTTATCCAACGTTTCTTGATATTCAGAGGCACAATCGCTATCTGCAACGACGCCGCCGCCAGCCCAAGCGTACAGTTTGCGATTTTCCGCTACGAGAGTACGGATGGTGATGCTGGTATCCATACGACCATGGCGAGAAATGTACCCAATACTGCCGCAATACGCACTGCGTCGATGCGGCTCCAACTCTTCAATGATCTGCATTGCGCGAACTTTAGGTGCGCCGGTAATTGAACCGCCCGGGAAGCACGCTCGTAGCAAATCTGCAGGAGAATATTGCTCGTCCAAATTCGCACGAATGGTGCTCACCAAATGATGCACGGCAGGGAAGCTTTCTATATCAAACAGCTTTGGCACGTGAACGCTACCCGGTGATGCAACTCGACCAATGTCATTACGCAGCAAATCGACAATCATCAGGTTTTCTGCCTGATCTTTTTCCGCAGTCTGCAAGTCATGGGCATTAGCGTTATCTTGCCTTGGATCTTCGCTGCGTGGTCGAGTACCTTTGATTGGTTTCGTTTCAATGACGCGATCTTTGAGTTCTAAAAAGCGCTCTGGAGAGATACTCAAAATCGAAGACTCAGGCATACGGATAAACGCTGAGAATGGCGCTTGGTTCGCGGACTCCAATTTCAGATACGCTTGCCACTCGCTGCCTTGATACGGTGCGTTAAAGCGTTGCGCCAAATTGATCTGATAGCAGTCACCGCTCAACAAGTATTCTTGCACCTTGTCAAAGCGAGTTGCGTAGCTCTCTTTCGTCATGTTTGACTGCCAATCGCCAGACAGAGCGAAGTCTACGCTTTGCTCCGCTTCTTGTTTGTCTAACCATTGCCAAGCTTGCTCGATATTCTGACCGACTAAGTATGCTTTTTTAAGCTTGTGGTCAACAACGACGGCCCATTCATACAGACCTACCGCCATATCAGGCGTGTTGAGATCCTTTTCGGCCTGTTCTGGCATTGTTTCTACGCGTCGACCTAAATCGTAACTGAAGTAACCGAGCGCTCCGCCGACAAAAGGCAAATCCAATTCTTTATTTAACTCAACGTGAGGAAGCCACTGTTCTTGCAACTGATGAAGCAACGTGAATGGGTCATCTTGAGTTGAATAGGCATTCGATGGCGTTTCAACTTGTGTGCTGTCGGCAATGGTTTCTAACGTTGCAATCGGGTTGGCAACCAACACATCAAAGCGACTATCGATATGCGTTTCTGATGCAGAACGCAGCAACATCGCCCAAGGCTGGTGTTGAATGCGAGAAAAGAGGTGAAGAGCAAACTCTGGTGCGTATTCCAGCGCTTTAAAATCAATGAATTGATTGTCCATGTTGTTCATTTGTGTAATTTGTGACAAAGAGATCGTTCACTGCATGGCATGT
>JABXIW010000213.1 GCA_013372875.1 Gammaproteobacteria bacterium
GGAGCTTCGGCTCCTTTTTTATTATTTATCTATCACTAGTTCGATTGAATCGCCGTCTTCAAGCTCTTTAGTTTTAAATGCTAATTCCCCTGTAAGAGATAAGTATTCGTAAACGGAGCCGACCCTCAAATTCGTAATTGAATATTCTCCGCCTAGTACTGCTGGAATCAGCATACAATAACACTGTCCAACTTTTAATTTACCAAAATGCTCTTCGGCTGGATCAATTAGTCCAAGTAACTGCCAATCTTGTTTAAATGCAGGATCTTCAAAAATCAGTTGAACTTGTTTATCAGTTTCTGCGACTAATTCAGCCGACAACTCTTCTGGACAGACTCGCCAATATTGTTTGTTCTCATCTCTTAAAAAGCAATTGCCCATAGAGTTTACAGCCAAAACTTGATCGACAAGTGGTATTTTCCATCCCCAAGAATTATTAATGACTTCAATTATTTTATGTTCTTCAAATTTCATACTTATTTTTTTGAGATCACTAAATTTCTTTTCAAAACGCCATATACAAGCTCGTCTTGCCATTCGTTGCCCATTTTATAGTGTTCTTTAAGATAACCTTCTTGTTGCATTCCATAACGTTCCATCAATTTATATGAAGCGGTGTTTCTTGGATCACAAAAGGCAACTAATTTATGAAACTCCCAATATTTAGCGATATAAACCACAAAAGCGTCCATCGCCTCTGAGCCATAACCTTGACCATGAAATCCTTTATGGAACTTATAACCCAGTTCGATTTGTTCATGGGCTTTATTGGAATAACGGAAACCGACATCACCTATCAAATCACCACTTTCAGTAAGCTCAACAGCAAGTGCCATCCACTGCCCTTCCGTGCCATCCCAAACTTTCTGGAAGCCAGAAAAAGCCTCGCAAACTTCCTCTTTACTGCCAATTGGGCGAATATATTTCATCACTTCAGGATCCATGCCATAGTCACAATAAGCTTCGAAGTCCGCTTCCAGCATTGGTCGGAGAATAAGTCGCTTCGTTTTCAAGGTTGGGATCATGTTAGCTCCACTAACTTTTGATGCATTGGATAATACAAGGCTTTTTTAATAGGACGCGACTCCAATTGACTGATTGCCGCCGCATATTTATCTAACTGCAATTGATAACGTTTTTTTTCTGACTCAAAAAAACCGTCCAAATCAGAGCCGAGGTGTTCACCAGTTTTATAGTCAATAATCCATCGTATATTGTTTTCATCAATAAAACTTCTATCGATCACTATATTGCTAATCTCAATATCACCGCTAGCATCTTGAGTTTTATGTGAAAGTGGCCATTCGCAGACGGCTGCTTGATGCTGTTGTAAAATCCACTTCAGATTTGGATCTTGTTGCATCTTATTAACCGACTTGATTATTTTTCCCAATGCCTGCTCTTGCTCAGATTGTTCGGACAGATGCTCCGCTAGAGTCATTTTAATCGCAGCAAAGTTGCTATCAATCAATTGCATAAAACTCGATTGACGGTTACCAATGGCTTCTAAGAGCTGATGCAGCACCACCCCAACCACTCGCGCTACATCGCTTGCCCAATCGAAGTCTATTTCCTGAAGTTCTTCAATAACTTCCGCTTCTTGCTTGGTTAGCGAGTTTTTGACCTGAGGCAATTTCCTGTCAAGTTTCAAGCGGTACCAAGCCTGCGATACTTGCGATTCATCCTCTGTTACGGACTCGTCAATCTGCAACTCCTGAAACAATTGATCAATAGCTGGCTGATAACTGGCTTTAAGGTAATGCAACAATGAGAACTTAGAAATTGGGGAATAAGCCCACTCGGACTTTTTCTCATCAAATTTAGTTTTCAACTCGCAACTTAAATACAAGCGTTTTTTAGCACGAGTAGCCGCCACATAGAGTAAGCGCGCATCTTCAAATTGGGCTTTTTTGCTTTGAATATCGCGCGCCAACTGATAAATCGGCTCTTTAGTTTCTTGTGCTTGGATAGGCGCTAATAAATAGTGCTGCTGATAACCAGAACTAAATTCTTCCCACAACAACAACTGATGCTCATCTGCTCTTTTGCGCTTTTCTAATGACGGTAAAAATACCGTGTCAAACTCCAAGCCTTTAGACTTATGCATAGTCATAATTTCAACATCATTGGCGAGCTTTTGTTGCTCGGCATAAAGTTGAGAAATAGCTGCTTCAATAGGCTCAATAGAAATTATCGGTTGCTGCTGCTCTAAATCTAGCAAAATGTTAAAAAATGCATCCGCTTCCGATACGCCTGAAGTATCAATAAGCGCAGCAGGACCGCCTAGACCTAGCCATAAAGTTTCCACAAGCTGGCTTAATGGCTGACGCCCTTGCTGCTTGATCACCGAAGATAATAAAGGGCCTGCCTGCTCAAGACGTTTATTGCTATCGCTAGATAAGCTCTGCACCTGGTTAAAGGATACCAGCCATTGCCAAAAATTATGGGCAAACTTTTGTTGTAAACGGTCAATATCTGCCAAGGGCAACCCAAGATACGGCGATTTAAAAAATCCAATCCAAGCTATGGCATCTTGCGGCTGCAATAATAACCTTGTCAGGGTCAATAAATCTCCGATCACAGCTTTATATTTCAACAGCTGCATATCCTTAGCGTAAAAATTAATCCTATTGTCCGTTAGCGCCTTAGCAATCGGTTCTGCATGAGTTCGGCCACGAACTAATATAGCAATGGATTGCTCGGGGTTGTTTGCTTTGAGCTGAAGAATTTTATGGGCTATTTGTAGAGCTTCCGACTGTTCCGATTGATCGAATGAAGCCATAAAACTCACCCCATCATGCTCTCCACTAGGCTTCATGGCGACCGCAGAGGAATAAGAAACCGCGCCTAATAAAGCATCATCCTGCTCAGGGAATATCTTTGAAAATTCTTTATTCACCCAATCGATTACAGCGGATGACGAGCGGAAATTTGCCGTCAAAGTCAGGGCTTCAATATCAATATCACCAATGCCTTCTTGCTGAGTTTTGATAAACAACCCTACATTGGCTTCTCGGAATCGGTAAATCGACTGCATTGGATCGCCCACTAAAAATAGCGTTCTTCCATCGCCCCTTTGCCAGCCTGCAATTAATTTATTCAATAACCGATATTGGGTAAAAGAAGTGTCCTGAAACTCATCAACCAAGATATGGGATATTTGATAGTCAAGTTTTAAAGCAAGTTCCGAAGGCTCCTCAAAATAACCTAAAGCTCTATCTGCCGCTAAGGCAATTTCGATAAAATCTGCTTCCGAACGCGATTGAAAATCCACATTTAGTTCAATAGTCGCCAATCGCAATAATTTTAAAAGTGAGCTTAAAATCTGTTGCTGCTCTTCTGAATAGACTGCTATCGGAAATTGATTGATGTCGGCCAGCGTTTCAGCCATGCCTTTAACTTCTGACCAAGCTTCAAACTGAGCCTTAATATCTGCTTTAACTTGCTTACCCAGCGCTTTATCTTCTGGCGCTAAATCCTTATCCGCCATCAAGCCTTGATTTTTATTCAAACTTTTTCGGAAAGTACCAGAAGCTGTCAAACAAAAATCAGCAATGACTTTCCACTGGGTTAAATGATCTGCATCAAAATCGGGCAAATACTCGATTTCCCTTAATGCAGCCATCGGATGCTGCTTGTCAATATAACTGGCTGCAAAATGCAATGTTGGTAACAAACAAGAGTCTTCTAATAGTTGTGAATACTGCGCTAAATTCTGAAGACGCAAATTGGCTATTTCAGTAATACCTTGCTGTAAAACGCCAATGTCTAACTCACCCGCGCCCAACAGTCGCAACCACTGATCGCGTTTAGCCAACATTTTTGCAAGCAAGCCTACCAGGCGCTCCACCTGATTATCCAAGTGCGCCAACAGCAAGGTTAAATCGTCGCTGTACTCAGCGTCATTGATATAGCTAATAACTGAGCGTGCGGCCTCTTGGTAAGACTCTTGTGGAAACTCTGCAATCGATAAAGAACCACCTAAATTGCTCATCAAAGGCATTTGATTGGCAATCAAACTGGATAAGGAATCAATGGTCAGAATTCTTAATCTGTGCGAATTTTTTAACAGCTGCCACTGCTTTTGCTGATCCCGCTGCAACACCTGATTGGCTAACTGCCAGCTGGTTCTCTCATGCGCCAATTCTGGCTCAGGTAAAGAAGCACTATGCAAAGACTCAATCAATCGATGGCGCATTTCTGCAGCAGCTTTACGGGTAAAGGTTACCGCCACAATTTCTTCAGGATTTTCGACAATCGTCAGTAGATTTAAAATGCGCTGTGTCAGAAGACTTGTTTTACCTGCGCCAGCTGGAGCCTGTACGATAAAGGAGCGCTTAACATCAATTGCCGTGTCGCGAGTAAGTTGATCAGGAGCTAGCTTAGTCATTCTGCTGCTCCTTTATGGCCACGCTTAAACTCGATTGATAATTTATATCACGTTCAAGCCAGCGACTAACTGGGTAATGGTCAGTATAGTTTCCGCTATAGTCGGTTATTGCCGCATCTCCTGCTTTAAAAGATTCGGCAATTTGATTGAGCATGGCTCGCCACTGAATAATCGCCTCTGCAAACTGCTCTGGATAAGGATTATTGGCCAACTCTTTTAAAGCCTTTACCCCTTGGATCATCTCAGTGTCTTCGGTGAAACCGATATATTTATTAGCCTTTAAATGGGCTTGATAAAACAAGATCCCAGCAACTGGCGACTCGGCTTTATGCTCACTGACGGCATACAATAGTAATTGTGGTTCACCAATCGGATCATTTAATAGATCAACTAAGCGTGGCACACCGGTTTTATAATCAATAATAATTAAACTACCATCCGCCAATTGATCGATGCGGTCGATAGTGATGTGCAGACGCAAGCCACCCACTTCAATTTCACGTTTGGCCTCTGTCGCTATGACTTCAAAAGGCACCCGTTCTTTATCAAATTCAAGTGCTGCCATTACCAACGATTGTAGGCGCACTTTTTCGGTATCAAAAAATTGAGGGATATTTAAAAGGTAGAGATGCTTCGACTCAATGTTTAAAGTGGTGATAATGCTTCTATCGACCAAAGTCTCGAGCTCATCATGGCTGTAAGACAGTAGCGCTTGTTGTGTTCTCAGGTGCTGCCAAATCAGCTGCATGACTTTATGGAAAATATTACCTCTGTCCATAAAAGAAATGCCCAAATCATCAGTTTCCAAAGGCGCCAGATTCAAGCGATAACGCAAATAGGCATCAAACGGCGAAGCGGCTTGTGCTTTTAATAAGCCGCTGCCGCCAGCGGCATAACCATCACTGTTAAGTGGCAGTCCTTGATTGTCGTAATATTCCTCAAGCTGAGAGTGCGGCCAATTTTGTATAAATGGTGGCTGATCTGACTTTAACTGAATGGGTTCAATCCCAACTTCGTCTGCCAGCGAATTAAGCAAAGGACTCAATAATTGCTCCTGCTCACCATCATGGGAAGCGTAGCTAAATACCAATTCTTGCTCGGCATACAAAGCATCCAAAATATTCTGCGCATATTCTATTTCCCGCTGATGTGAAGAACCCGGCAACTCATGCTTGAGCTGCAGCGCCTTGGCTAGAAACGGATTGATACTCGTTTTTTGCGGCAAAATTTTATCAGTAGCCGAGAGCATCCAAATCGCATCGTATTCAATGGCCACAGCTTCCAACATTCCCATAATTTTTATTGGCGCTTGCGGCGATTCTTGATGGAAACTTTGAGTTTGTAAGTATTTCTGTAAGACCGTTAAAGAGGATGACCAATTAATGGATTTATCCAGCACTCTATGTAATTTCGAAGCAGCTTTAATCGCTTCTAGGAATTGTTGCTGTAGCTGAAATTCGCGGCTGTTTAACGATTCATAGCCACTCCAATGCAGCCGCTCTAATAAACTGAGCAGCTGTTTTATAAAATCATTAAAAGACTTAGGGCTTGTTAGCTCATCTTTAAATGCTTCTAATTGCGTGACCCAAGCAAATTCAGTTTGGTGCTTAAAGCACAAATCTTTAATTGCGGATAAATTGTAGTAGTTTTTATTGGACTTTCGGACATCTAATTCTAACTTAGTTGCCAACCAATAGGCTTCTTGAGTTTGATATAAATAAGGCGAAAGCAACAGACTTTGCAACTGAGATTTATTAACACTCTTGTCCAATAGCTGCAGGCATGTCATCAGCACCTGAATCATCGGCTCTTTATCCAGATTTTCTGCAATCGAAATGTCGTGCCAATAATTAGCTTTCTCGCCTTTTAAGAATTCCTCTGGATAGCATTCTTTTTGAATTAGCCGCTCAATCTTAGCGCGTTGCTGTTGAAGTTCAGGAACAATAATCGCAACACTTTGCTGAGGCTCTTGTTGCAAGCGCTGAATGGCCCAACGAATTGCGACAATAAATTCTTGTTCGGCTGAGTCAGCAACAACGATCTTTTTAATACTGCTGTGCCCATTCACAGAAGTTAAGTTAATTCTTTCTTTAAGCTCGGTCAGTCGCTTTATAATCGCTTCTTGCTGCGGATTAATTTGCTGAAAACCATAAAATCCAAGCTGTGCTGGTAAATTAGCAGCAATCTCTTGAATATTCTGGGCAATCAACGAAGCTACTTGATGCAGGTCTAGCCATTGATTTTTTTGCAATAATTTTCGGTAGTCAAAATACCACTCGGCAAAGGCTTCTTGATCCCTATCGCCGTGTTGAAAACTAAAGTCCTCGATTTGCCATT
Organism: Gammaproteobacteria bacterium; assembly: GCA_013372875.1. Next base: position 6,728 of record JABXIW010000213.1, read on the forward strand.
GATTCATCATGCGCCAAGCATCATAGGACAAATTAACGGCTTGCTGAGCATTCAGTAACGATTCGGTGTGTTTAGAATCTAACACCAGTTGTTGCCATAAAAGCATGCTTTGTTCTTTATTCAAGCGAGTCCTAGGTTGCGGCTTAGCTTGATTTAAATAACTCCAACATTTGTCGAGAAAAGCTGACCAAGGCATAACATTAAGCGAATGCCAAACTTCTTTACCTTGTGCAATTTGAGACTGTTGATATTGCTCACGAATATAGCGCGCCTGACGACGACTGGCGGTAACTATCAGTGTTTGTTGCGGATCGATCCGTTTAAAATCCATGGTGCTAGAATCCGCCTATTTGCAATTAACAAGCAAGCGACCGTAATGTTTTTTATCGATCAACTCATCAAAATAAGGCGAAACCTCGGCCAAAGGGATTTCTTTGGATAAAATTTTATCGAAATCAGGCAGCGGCAATTCTTGACCGAACTGATGCCAAATTTTAGTGCGCAAATCCATAGGACAATTTGTCGAACTTATTCCTAAGAGGCTGACCCCACGCAAAATAAAAGGAAAGACCATAGCATCAAGTTTAGGGCTTTGTGCCAGTCCAATCGAAGCCACGTTGCCCCATAAGTTGGTGTGAGCAATGATTTTGCTTAACACTTCACCACCAATATTATCAATAGCACCTCCATACAAGGCTTTGGCCATCGGTTTATCGGACAGTTCTAGCTCATCCAAAGTAGTGACTGTATCAGCGCCCAACGCTGACAAATAGTCGCGCATCGAATCACGGCTGGTTAGGGCTACTGTTTGATAACCGAGCTTGCTAAGCAGATTGACCGCGAAGCTGCCAACGCCACCACTGGCACCCGTTACAATAATTGAACCTTTGTCGGTCGTTTGGCCATTTTGTTGCATCCGATAAATGGCTAAAGCAGCCGTAAAACCCGCAGTACCAATAATCATGGCCTGGCGAGTCGAATAAGCTGCAGGCAACGGGATCGCCCAGTCGGTATTCACGCGGGCATATTGCGCTAAACCACCATCATGGCTTTCACCAATACCACAACCGTTGACTAGCACCTTATCGCCTACTTTAAACTTCGGGTCATCGCTCGACTCCACACTTCCAGCCAAGTCAATTCCCGCATTGAGCGGAAAGGATTTCATGATTTTTCCGCGACCTGAAGCAGCCAATGCATCCTTGTAATTGATGCTGGAATAATCGACCTTAATCACTAAATCGCCAGCCGATAAATCTTGCAATTCTAATTGTTGCATTTGATGATGAACTTCTGGTTGATCGAACACTCGACAAGCTAAAAAAGACATTCCAAATCCCGTTTTTATTCTAAATAATGGTTCTAAAGGTTATATTGATGCGCGGCTCTTGCACCGCTGGCTCTTTCGGGATCTGATGCAACCAATGCTGCTGCATCGTCCCTTGCATGACCAATAGACTACCAGAAGTTAAATCAATTTTGTGCTTTAATTTGTCAGTCTTATGCTTCAATTCAAAACGACGAGTGGCACCTAGACTCACTGAAGCGATCAGCGGATTCTCACCCAATTCGGGCTCATCATCGCTATGCCAAGCCACGCTATCTTGGCCATTACGATACAGATTACACAAAGCACTGTTAAACGAATGACCGATCAGCTGCTTAAGCTGTTCCTTAATGACTAATAACTGAAGCGACCAAGCATAAGGTTTATGGCGTACTCCAGAATAGTAATAATCAGCTCCCTTATCACCATACCAAGCAGTTAATCGCGGCACTACTCGTTCAATACCTGCGATACGAATGGTCTCCGTTTGCCACTGGATTTGCTCCATTAACTCTTCGAAAACCAAGTCATCGAAAAGATTGGGCCAATAGAGCAGCTCAGCATCCTTGAGCTGGATGATTTCCGCCTGATTAGAACCTAACAAATCAAATTGCAGCATAAACCGTGCCAGTTTTAACAAAATCTCAATAGGTTATGGTGAAAATCCCTAGAAATAGCGCTAAAACCCTTAATTTTCCTTGCTTTGTGGCTTTGGGGCGCTACACTTAGTGGATCGGTTTAAAGAGCTTATAACTTATATAGCCCGCTTTAAACCTATAATTTCTAATAAATAACACAACTTTAACTAACTTTTTTAAGGAGTCTGCCGACAATGACAGCTCAGACTGATGCAGTGCAATCATCAACTGGCACAGGTGAACTTTTCGGTCACCCAAAAGGCCTTTATGTATGTTTTGCCACAGAGCTTTGGGAAAGATTCTCATTCTACGGAATGAAGTATCTGTTACTACTTTATTTGACAAAGTATCACCTATTCAGCGATGGCGCTGGCCTTGATGTTCTAGGCGCTTACGCTGGTTTAGTTTACGCGCTACCAGTAATTGGCGGCTTAATCGCTGATAGATACCTAGGGATGCGTAAAGCCGTAATATTTGGTGGTATTTTATTATCTCTTGGACACCTAGGCTTAGCCTATGAAGGCTTCCAAGCACTGCATTATGCAGCAGGAACCACTTTGACCCATGATTTAACTCTGGTTGATGGTACAGTTCTTGCCGCAGGCACTACTTTAGCGGAAGAAGTAACTATTCAAGATACTCAAGCTTTGAAAGTGTTCTACTTCTCATTAGCCCTAATCGTTGCTGGTGTTGGTTACTTAAAGCCTAACATTTCAACCATTGTTGGTAAGTTATATCCAGATAACGATGCTCGTCGTGATCCTGGCTTTACTATTTTCTATATGGGTATCAATATTGGTTCATTTGCTGCCACCATTCTTTGCGCTTGGTTAGGCGAAACTTACGGCTGGAGCTATGGCTTCGGCGCAGCTGGTATAGGCATGTTAGTGGGTCTGGTAACCTTTGTTTGGGGTCAAAAATATTTAGACGGACATGCTGAGCCTGACAACCCATCAGTTTTGAAAGAAAAGTTTGCAGGATTGATCACAAAAGAAAACTTAATTTATCTTGTGACAATTTTATCTTTGGGCTTGTTGTGGGTCTTAATTCAACATGAGCCTGTAATCCACTTGACCCAGAATGTTGCATTATCAATTGCAATTGTTGGCATTATTTTCTTCTCTATGTTCTACCATACAGCTAATGCAAACAAGTTAGTTGCTACTTTCCTAGCACTGATCACTTTGGGATTAGGTATTACTTGGGCTGTATTAGAGTCTGGGTTAGTTGAGAAACTAGCCATTAATGAAACTATTTTATTAGCTACCTTTATTTCACTGGTTGTATTTATTGTTTATGGTTTCATCAAACATAACTCTGTAGAGTTCTCTAGAACAGTAGTGCTGATGGTATTGATCCTGTCTACTATCGTTTTCTGGGCATTATTCGAACAATCAGCAGGTTCTATGACCTTCTATGCTGACCGTGTTATGAATCGAGAGCTTATCAACACGGCTCTAACATCAGCTGATGCTTGGAAATTCTACTTGCCTGGCGCGGTACTTGCCTTCATTGGCTTATATCTATGGTTCTCCTCTATTAAGCTTTCATCAAAAGATGGTAGCTTAAAATTCGTATTTATGACCGTATTAGTCACTACAATTATACCTTTAATAGCAGTTTACCTACTTTCTCTAACAGGCCAATATTTTGGGTATGTTCTATTGATGTTCCCATTAGTAGCCTTGATCGTTTCTGTTGCATTTATTTTAATTGGTTTCTTCTACAAGCGATTAGAACACAGTGTATTTGCGAGCGATGAAGTAAATATTAGCAGCGCAGCAAAAGCTATTATTGGCTCTACTATTTTAACTGGTGGCGCATATTTGGTTTACTACGGATTACAGTTAGGAAAGCTGTCTCAAGGTGAATCATCTCCATTTTCAATTGTTCCAACAGCAGGTCAATTTGGTTCCTTGAATGCTATGTATATCATTTTGTTGGCGGCCCCATTCGCAGCATTATGGACATGGTTAGATAAGCGAAAAATGGACCCATCAACACCTGTTAAGTTTGCTTTAGGTATTATTCAAGTGGGCTTAGGATTTGGTGCTTTGATTATCGGCGCGAATAATCCTGACGAAGCTGGCAAAGTTGGTATGATCTGGTTAGTGTTAACCTATTTACTTCATACCACTGGTGAACTATGTTTATCGCCAGTAGGCTTATCGGCAGTTACAAAGTTATCTATATCTAGAGTTGTCGGTGTAAGTATGGGTACTTGGTTCTTAGCAACAGCTTTATCAGAAACAATTGCTACTCGCCTAGGTAAAATTGCAGCTATCGACACAGACGCAGGTGAAGTTACAGATGTAACTGCTGCCCTAGCCAAATATACAGAACTTTACGAGTTCTTGTTCTATTTCGGTTTAGGATTTGGTGTCTTTATGTTGCTTATTTCACCACTACTGAAAAAAGGTATGCACGGTATTAAATAATACTGTTCTATCGAATCAAAAAACCCAGCATCTGCTGGGTTTTTTATTGTCTTAAACTAATGACTACTGACGACTTAGGCGGGTATTTTCGGGGACTTTGTCTGCAACATTGGTTCTAAAGGGATTGATATCTAAGCCACCGCGGCGGGTATAACGGGCATAGACGGTGAGTTCTTGTGGTTGGCAGTATTGCATGAGATCAGTAAATATTCGCTCAACGCACTGCTCATGGAATTCGTTGTGATTACGAAATGAAATCAGATATTTAAGCAGTGACTCACGATCAATAGCATGGCCTTTGTACTCAATCATGACACTGGCCCAGTCAGGTTGATTGGTGATCAAGCAGTTACTTTTCAATAAATGACTAACCAAGGTTTCTTCAACTGGCTCTCCATTGGCAGTATTTGCAAGCAATCCAGCATCATAATCGTAAGTTTCCACTTCAATATCTAAGTCATCGATACAAACGGTATTAAACTGCTGTACTGGATATTTCTCCTGATACTGCTCAAGGCTCGCTAACTCAACCGACACTCGACCATTGGCGGCTTTAGATAGGTCTTTCAGCAAAATAGCTTCAACTTGCTGCCAAGAATCAAAGCGACTCTGATTAAAGGAGTTCAAATAAAGTTTAAACGACTTTGACTCAACAATATTTTCGCTATCACAAGCAAACTCGAAAACGCCGATAGCCACTTGTGGCTTGCCTTTGCTATCGAGCCAAGACATTTCATAAGCATTCCAAATATCGCTACCACTAAAGGGCATTTCACCTTGCAAACCCAGCTCACCGCGCTTGATTTGCCGTGCTACAGGAAATAACAAAGACGCATCGTACTGACTTGGATAGTCGGTAGCTTTACCCAATGGAATTTCTTGATTTTTAACCTGATTCATAGCTTTGCTTATTAGATCCTAATTTAATTTTGGCATCTTGCGTCTAAAGTAAACGGTGATTTCTTCTCGATCATGATACAAATGTTTGGCTTGCCAGAAATAATCAATTTCTTGATCTTCTAGCTGATCACAAATGCTGCCAATACACTCAGACACTTCTTGAAAACGCTTTTTCATGGGCAATTTTAGATTAAAGATAGCATGTTCAGTTTTCGCGGCTAATAACCATTTTGCCATTAAATTAGCCACCATTGAGGGCTTTTCCACCATATCACAAACTAAAATATGCACTGGCTTTTCGGGCAACCATGTCAAAGCATTCTCTTTTAGGTGAATCACATGCTCAGTTGCCATCAGCTTTTTATCCATAGGGCCATTATCAATCGCCGTGACCTGCATTCCGCGCTGCACTAGCTGAAAAGTCCAGCCACCAGGTGCAGCCCCAAGATCCACAGCCGTATGCCCTAAACGAAAAACTGCTTTGCGCTGCTTATTCGACATTAGAACCTGAATGGCTTCGTCCAACTTTAAACTGGAGCGGCTTGGTGCATCTTTAGGTGATTTAAGGCGCAAAATGCCGCCTTTTAGTTCGGATGCTCTCTCCGCTGGCGAATAACCCACTAAGCAATGATCATTGGCCAGGAACAAAATATGCTGTTGTAACTCGCTGTCCTCGTTGATACCTTTTACAAGAGCGCCACTTTTCTCAAGTGCGATGGTTAAAGGCGTTGAAATCTTTTTGCAAAATTTAGAAAGCTCACGGCCAGCATCGCTATCCAAGTGCTCAACTAGTAGTGACTTAGCAATACCCAATTCACTAGAAAGCTCTACAATCGGACTTACTCGATCGGTTGGATCTAAATCGGTTAGTTCAGCTTTCGCCCAAAACCATTGACGGGTAAAAATCAGCTCATCGATATCCAGTTCATCGAATAAGCTTTGTTCACTGGCCTCATCAAATAGATAAAAGCGAATATAACCATCATTCGGTTTTGCATTAGCATAACCAGCCAAGTCCAGCTCACTAGCCAGCGCCTGCACTTCCGCCGCGCAATCGTTTTCGAAACCAGGGCGACAAAAAAAGATAAAAGGGGTTTGCATCTAAGGCTTGAACAACACTGTGAAAATCCAATTGACCGCATTTTAACATAGGCCATTAGTTGTGGTTAGCTTGCCGTTAGATTTATTAGGGATAATCGCCCAGCGATGCTAAAATCACGCCAATTTCCCTTGCCGCACTAAGACTATGGCCCATTACACTAAAGAGCAAATTGCCGATCTCAAAAAAGACTTAACCATCAAGGATCAGCTTTGTGGTTTTGATATGCAATTTAAAACCACTTGGGGCTTATTTTCTCCGAAAGCCATCGATGACGGCTCCATCATGCTGCTCAAATATCTGGATGTGCAACCTGAGGATAAATGCTTGGATCTCGGTTGCGGCTATGGGGTGTTAGGACTCACTATGGCTAAACAAGCTGATAAAGGGCAAGTGATCATGGTGGATAAGGACTATTTAGCGGTTGAGTACGCCAATACCAATGCCAAACTTAATCATACTCCCCACGCCTCAGCACGCCTAAGCAATGGCTTTAGCGATGTGCCTGAGCATCATTTCGATGTCATCGTTTCCAACATCCCTGCCAAAGTGGGTAATGAGCTACTGTATATTTTCCTCAACGATGCCTATGAGCGCTTAAAACCTGGTGGCACTTTTTATGTAGTGACCATTACTGGCTTACGCAATTTTATGAAAACAGGCTTTAAGGAAGTGTTCGGCAACTACAAAAAGCACAAACAAGGCCCCGCTTACACCGTCGCTAGCGCCACGAAAGAAGCATAATCAAGACTTTTAGCGTCATATTGGTTGAGCGAATAGTCGTTCGCTGAAATATTACAATGGGAATGTTTCACAAGTGTCACATTTTCTTCACAGTTTCTGTGGATAACTTTGGGGAAAAATTCTAGAAAAGAGCCCAAAGGCGCAAAAATACAGGCCTCAGCCCCTTGCTGGTTATTTTTTATACAGCAACTGTCTTTTTATATATAAATCAATAGCTTAGCATTTAAAAAACAGCTTTTTTATGCACCGCTTAGATTTTAATCAGGCTGAAACCCTTTATTTTCGGGCACTTTCGCCAACTTGTGGATTTTTTTCATCATAGTCAAAAAATTTTTCACCTTTTTTGTGTAAATTTCTTGACATAAGTAAAGCCCAAGATGCTGGTAACTCGGGCGTGAGTGTCTACTTTTTTAACAGTTTTGATCGTTTTTTTTACAAACCCCTGCAATAGGCTTTAGGCAAAGAACCAATAAGCTACAACTATTGCAGCAATGATCCCAGCTAAGTCAGCGAGCAAACCACAAGCCAGCGCATGGCGCACTTTCTTGATACCAACAGCACCAAAATAAACAGTTAACACATAAAAAGTGGTTTCTGTGCTGCCTTGGATAATCGAAACAAGGGTTCCAGCAAAAGAGTCCACTCCATGAGTTTCCATGGTCTCAAGCATCATTGCCCTAGCGCCACTGCCGCTAAATGGTCGCATCAAAGCGGTCGGTATGGCTTCAACAAAAGCAGTATCGCCACCTAACGCCGCCACTAGCTTAGCAAGCCCATTGGAAAAAGCATCTAGCGCCCCAGAAGCACGCAGCGCGCCAATTGCCGTCAACATGGCCACTAAGTATGGAATGATGGTCACCGCCACCTTAAAGCCCTCTTTCGCACCCTCAATAAAGTCCTCATACACCGCTACTCCTTTTCGCCAGCCATAAAGCAAAATGCCAACAATCGCGAACATCAGCAGAAAGTTGCCGATAGCGGAGCTGAGTGCGGTCATCTGCTCTGCAGGCAAGCGCATCAAGCTCCAAACCAACAAGCCAATAATTGAAGCAAATACCAGTGCATAAGCACCAATGACGCGGTTAAACAAAGAGAGTTTTTGTACCAAGGCCACCGCCAACAATCCTACAAGCGTTGAGGCGCTGGTGGCGAGCAATAAAGGCAAGAACACCGACGCAGGATCCGTCGCGCCCATTTGAGTGCGATAAACTAGAATAGTGATAGGAATGATGGTGACCGCAGAAGTGTTAAGCACCAAAAATAAAATCTGTGCATTGGATGCGGTATCTTTTAATGGGTTCAGCTCCTGTAACTGCTCCATGGCACGAATGCCCATCGGCGTTGCAGCATTATCTAAGCCCAACATATTGGCCGCCATATTCATGCTGATTGAGCCCAAGGCAGGATGACCATCGGGGACTTCAGGCATCAACTTCCTGAAAAGTGGCGCCAAGGCTTTTGCCAACAAATTCACCAGTCCGCTTTTTTCGGCAATTTTTAATAAACCCAACCAAAAAGCCAAAACCCCAATTAAACCGAGAGAAATTTCCACACTCAGCTTAGCCATATCAAAAATAGCTTTGACTAACTCAGGAAAAGATTGGTTATTGCCTAAAAACAGCCATTGATACAGCGCCAAGACAAAGGCAATAACAAAGAAAAATAACCAAAGAATGTTGAGCATGGCAGTTAGGCTAATAAATCGTTTGGTTTAAATTACCTTAATCACTTGATAAATCAAAGCCTTAGATAGAAAAAAGCCCCGCGGGTAGCTTGCAGGGCTTTTGGTACTTAACTTTTTAAAAAGTTATTGTTTTTGTAGTAAGTATTTTGTCCTAACAGTCCATCATCTTGTTGTTCGATTCCGTTGGCAGAAATATTAAGTCAGATCGCCAAATGGCGTTATCAAAATTAGGACAAAAACTATCGGAAAAAGGACAAATCCGTTAAAAATTCATAAAAATCGGTCATTACGCCTCATCGGCCAATCGCCACAGATACCAGCTAGCAACTGAGCGGTAAGGCTGCCAAGGCTTTGCAAGCTCAATCATTTGGCTTGCCGATGGCTTTTCAGGTAAGTCATACAATTTTTGTAAACCTCGTTGCAGCCCAACATCGGCAGTTGCCATCACATCCAAATGCCCCAGTGCAAAAATACAAAACATTTGCCCAGTCCACTCCCCCACGCCTTTGAGCGCTACTAACCTTTCAATGCTGGTGTCAGTATCCAAACTGTGTAAAGCATCAAAATCAATAGTCTTGTCCATGACCGCTTGCGCGATGCCATGACTATAAGTCACTTTAGCGTTAGAAAGCCCACAGCCGCGCAGTTCCGCATGGTTTAAAGCAAGAATATTCTTAGCATTAAATTTTTTACGTCCCAATAAAGCTTCAACTCGTCCCACAATGGTAGCCGCGGCTTTTGAGGATAATTGTTGTGAAATTATGGATCGAACTAGGTATTCAAAAGGAGGTTTCTCATGAGGTGATATTCGACAAGCACCATACTTATCAACCAATGATGAAAAGCTCGGCTCGACTAGAACGAGCCGCTCTATGCCTCTTATAACTCTTTTCTCAAAACTTTCTTTATTGAATTTTTGACGTTCCAAAAGATGCTCTTTTTTTTATTTTTTGATGGCTTTGCTGAGAATTGACAATCTCAAGCTCTAAACCAGAATGTGATTCGGAGCTAATAAATAGCTCTTGCTCTGTTTTTGACAGCGCTGGAGAGACTTGAATTACTATTTTATCGGATTTTTTATTAACAATTGAAAAACTCCTTTGGTACTTCTTTGCCCATGAGTTTCTTAGCTTGTTAATTTCAGACGGATTCTTTGAATCTGCGATAAACACCTTAACTTTCTGTTCTGCTTGAACAGTAAAGCTAAAAGTTATTGCTATCAATGCCCATAATTTAAAATATTTCATTACTTCTCCTAGGGATTGTAATCAGATGTGGTGCTTGAGTAGGTTACCGGGATACTTAGAGTGATTTCTCCACCATCTAAAATATCTGCAGTTAATGATACGCTGCTATCACCAGCGCTACCGCCTGTTGCTAAGCTGCAACTTGATCCCGCTGTAGCACTACAGCTCCAAGCTCCAGACAGTGTAACACCATTAGGTAAGTTATCATTAATCTGAACCCCATTGACATTTGATGGACCATTGTTAGTGATTACAATAGTGTAAGTCGAGGATTGGCCTGGAATATATTCCGTAGAGGAGTCATTTTTTGTAACCTCTAGGTCTGCCAATCCACCTAACACTACCAAGTAGTCTTCAACTTCACCGTTTATTGCAAAACCAGCAGGTGTGTTTGCAATACCCGCTTGTTTACTAAATCTAAAGCGAGCATAGCTATTACCTAACACTACCGATTGAGGTATCAGCACATTTAAATTATTTGAGCCTGAAGAAACCGCTTGGTCCGTGAAGATTTGCTCGCCAGTGTCAATAAAATCTCCATCCGCATTCAAATCAATCCAGCCATTGAGATAACCACTTACAGAGGCCACAACTGTTATATTGCTCGTATCACCAGCTACTAATGTAGCAGGTAGAGTTACGCCATCTTCATCATCACCATTTGCATCAATATCATCGCCATCAGCATTAGCGTTCGGCTGCCCGTCAGTTTCCGCATCAGGTGTAGAAGCGCCTAAATAAATACCAGAGCTGATGCCATGTCTGGCACCGTCACTGGCAAATAAAGTAGCGTAACTCGCGTCTGGAGCATCACCAAAGTCAACTCCACGACTAACTTTAAAAATTCCAAATTCAGAGGTACTGTTAGAAATGGTAGCCGTAGCGGTTAGGTTTGAGCCTATAGAAACACCTGCAGGCGCGGCTATTCTAAACTCGAAACGATTAGTGTCATCCGCATTACCGTCTACATCAGAGTATGCCAAACTACTGCTATCACTATCCTGGCCTGAACCCTCTGTTAGCGTAACGAGATAAGTTTGTCCTTCACCATAATCTTGAGATAGCCCAAAGCTATTATCACCAGCTGATGCCGTCCCTTCACCAATATCGGTTATGAATAGCTCAAGAACAGCTCCAGGGCGTGACCAGCCAGAGACCACAAGGTCAGTACCGTCAATAATGGCTTCTTCAAAAACCGGGAAATTTAAAAGACCATTAGCGCCAGAATCAACATCGTTTAGATCATTGACGGTGATACCATCACCCACTAAATTGCCGCTAGTTCCAGCATCCAAATCAATACCAAGGCCGCCATTAGCATAAGTAGAGTTTTGTGAAATTAAATTACCAGACGTGCTGCCGCCAGCAATCACGATACCATCGCCCGCGTTGGTATGAACTATATTCGAGCTAATGGTTGAACCATTGCCATACAAGCGTATTCCTGCTTCTTCAACAGCACCAGAACAATCTCCGCCGTTTTGCCCCGAACGAGTAATAGTATTCTCAGTAATTAGTGCTCCGCCAGAAAATCCTGAGCCATCAATCCCGAGAGCTGCCGTACGATCTAAGTAATTCTGCTGAACAGTAATGCCATTGCCTGACTCTAAGGCAATCGAATCCGCACAGGTTCCATTACCGTTAAAATCAAAATGGTTGCCTTGAACTAGAGTTTCAGTCCCACCAGCAACACTGGTACCCGCTGTGCCAGTATAAGCAATGTAGTTGTTTAATATGTCAATATAGCCTGAACTGGTTCTAATCCCCCTATCCAGCCGTGCTTGCAAACTACCATCAGCATCCACGCCAATTAAGTTTTCAGTAATGGTTACAGGATTGCTATTAGATCCCGCAGAAGATAAAACACCAAAAGATCCATCAAAAATCGCTAAATTACGGATAGTGGTGCCATTTGCCTGAGCTCTAAAGATTTCACCAGTAGCATTACCATCTATTTGTACTTCTGGCTGATTGTAACTGGTTAGAGTCGTGGCGCTTATCCCTGCATTTAAGCCACCGCCGAAAGTGCCTGTATTAGTATCGCCTATATTGGCGGTTTGAGTACGACCATCAATATGCGTATTGGCATCAGTAATTGCAACCATTTGTGCAGACAGAGAAATATTCGCAATTCCAGAAGTTAAACTGGCGCTTGGGATCATAAAAATCGAGGTTTCATCGCCTGCAGCAGGATCGAACACACTATTGGCTTCTTGATCTAAACCTGTATTACCTAGCGCATTACTGTTGACTATAAATTGTGCCAGTGAGCCCTGACCGGATGAATTAGTATTTACAATCGTGTCAAAGTTAAAGCCAAAATCGATACCTGACTTTGCACTATTGGTGATACTTGCAGGGCTAATCGTTTGAATAGAAATTCCTGCAGCCGCAGTTAAACCAGCCAAGGTATCTGAACCACCATTAGCGGCAGCATCTACTTCATTGGGAGCGGCGCCACCGATTTCATTGGTAATATCAACTAGAGAAGCCCCTGATTGCTCAACCCTGAAAGTTTGTATTGGCAAGCAAGTCACACAAGCTGCACCACCACTTCTTGTAGAACGCACCGAAGAATTAACTACACGAATCTGGTAACTACCATTATTAATACCTGGGAATTGATACTCACCATCGCTATCAGTAGTGGTTGTGTCAACCAAAGTGCCTGCATTATTATAGATTTCTACCGTTGCGCCTTCTACACCAGCTCCATTGGCATCAACAAAGTTACGACCAACCCCACCGCCGTAATTAATATCCTCAAAAACCCTTCCTTCAAGTATATTGGTACCAACTTGAATGACTACGGCAGATAAAATCACATAATCTTGTCCAGCATCCACCCGAACAGTAGCCGAGGTATCGCCCTGGCTAACATAACTGGATGCATCGAAAGTATCAGCATCCACCCCATAGGCCGTACTAGTCCCAATACTGTTAATTGTTGAGTTATAAATATTTGTAGCGGGATTTAGCCCATCGGATAGTTGATTGCCGTTAAAATATAATGATTCGGTAAAGCCGTTATCACTTACCCCGGAAATGGTTTCATCACCTTCCCAAGCCAAAAACGTCGCCTTTGCGCCCGAAGAAGCATTCGCTCTAAACCCAGTTAAGGTATAGGAATTAGAAGCATCATTATCACCCGCAAAACCATTAAATATACGGACATTGGTGGCTTCTAAACTGGTATCTTCATAGACAACGACTAAACTCCAAGCCCCTAAAACCGTCTGAGTATCGCAATAATCCTCAGTTCCATCCTCAGGTTCACCATGATCATGACTGGCAATATTTAAACCAGCCACTGTATATGTACCATTGCCTTTGCTGGCTACAGTGCTAGTTACATCCTTAATACCACCAAAAAAGTAACGCTCGCCAGAAGTATCTTGAAAGCTGGTATCTGCAGTTACTAGAGCTCCGTCTAGAGTAACCGTATTGTCGTTGTATCGGCCAGAGCCAGACCAATATAAATAGGCACCTTCAATGGTTGCACCTACAGGAATGCCGCTTAAAGCCGCCGAAGAGCTCGCAGTGATAGAACACGCATCTGTATCATTATCCGCCGTTCTAAAAGTTCCTCCAGTAACAACATGATTAATTTGCCCAGCAAAGTCAATTACTGTCGTTAAATCAGAACCTGTTGGCGCCACCGCAGGGGTATTTGCAACATCGAAATAAAAGGTTTCACCACTAGTAGTAGCCCCATTACCATTACCGTTATAAACTTCATAGCCATCAACAGTAACCGTAATATTGTCGCCACCATCCCAACCATCACTAAGACCATCAAACAGCACAAACCGATAGTCATTACCATCTGTAAAGTTGAAATTGAAAGTATTTTGATAATCAGTGGAAAGCGATAAACTTGAATAGCATTGCCCTACACCCTCAATGCTACCCAAAGTATCATCACAAATGGTTGCAACTAAAGTCCCATTTTGATCGTAAATTTCAACTTTATTCTCAGAAGAATATCTCGGCCAGTCCACGGAAACCTGAACGGAGGCAGCAATTGCTTTTGAAAAAAATATTGGCAGCACAATTCCAAAAAGGATGGCAGCAGAAACTTGTCTTAAACTTATGGTAGATAGCACTCAAATCACCCCTAAAAAGCCCTAACTACTTCCTTTGTAGAATTATTCCAGTTGATTTACTGGTTATTGCCCAAGTTTTATACAGGGCGGCAACTATAGCAAGTCATTTATGCATTGAGAAGCAATTCACACTTTTTTGATACAAATTTACATATTTCAATGAGTTAGCAGCTAAATGTCCTCCTAATAACAAAACAATCAATCTGGTATAAATTGTGACAATTAAGGTATAATCGTCGTCCAATTTATCTTGCTGATTACAGCACTGCCTACATGTTAGCCAAGAAAGAAAAAACCAACTTTAATAAACTGCAAAAACGCCTACGCCGCAATGTGGGTGAAGCGATTGCTGATTTCAATATGATTGA
>JABXIW010000200.1 GCA_013372875.1 Gammaproteobacteria bacterium
CATGCCATTCAAAGTTTTCATTTTCTGCGGCCAGCATATCGAAATCTTCAACATAGAACATTTCGCGCTTCGAACGTGCACCATACCAGAAACTGATCTTGCGATCGGTTTTAATGCGACGAAGCTGATCGAAGATATGTGAACGCATCGGCGCCATACCAGCACCACCACCTACAAATACCATCTCTGCTTTGGTATCTTTAGCGAAGAACTCGCCATAAGGACCAGAAATAGTGACCTTATCGCCTGGTTTTAAGTTAAAGATATAGGACGACATTTTACCTGCTGGCAAAGACATATCACGCGGAGGTGGCGTAGCAATACGCACATTCAACATGATAATACCTTCTTCTAACGGGTAATTGGCCATTGAGTAAGCACGAATGGTTTCTTCCTTAGTTTCAGCCTCAATATCGAACAGCTTAAAGCGATTCCAGTCTTCGTGATATTCTTCTTCGATATCGAATTCAGAATACTTTAATTTGTAAGGCGGACACTCGATCTGAATATAACCACCCGCACGGAAAGGTACGCTTTCGCCATTAGGAATTTTAAGTTTAAGTTCTTTAATGAAAGTCGCTTTATTTTCATTCGAGATAACTTCACATTCCCACTTCTTAGTACCAAATACTTCTTCTGGTACTTCGATTTTCATGTCCTGCTTTACTGCGACCTGACAAGATAAACGGTAGCCTTCAGCCGCTTCACGCTTATTGATATGGCTTTCTTCGGTTGGCAGAATTGAACCACCACCCTCAGTTACTTTACACACACACTGGCCACAAGTACCACCACCACCACAGGCAGAAGATACGAAAATACCAGAATCTGCTAAAGCGCCAAGTAACTTGCCGCCAGCTTGTACTTTAATGGCTTTGTCAGCATCGCCATTGATATCGATGACTACGTCGCCTGAGCTTACTAGCTGCTTGCGCGCGACCAAGATCACCAACACCAAAGCAATGATTACGGAAGTAAATAAGGCAACGCCTAAAATAATTTCATTCATTAGAGTTCCCCTTACAGCTTAATACCAGTAAATGACATAAACCCAAGCGCCATTAAGCCAACTACGATAAAGGTAATGCCTAAACCGCGTAAACCATCTGGTACATCTGAATATTTCATCTTCTCACGAATACCTGCTAGAGCAGCAATGGCTAATGCCCAGCCAAAACCAGAACCTAAACCGAATACTACTGATTCAGAGAAGTTATAATTGTTTTCAACCATGAATAATGAACCACCCATGATGGCGCAGTTCACCGTAATTAATGGTAAGAAAATACCAAGTGATTGGTATAAGGCAGGGAAGAACTTATCTAAAGTCATTTCTAAGATTTGAACCACCGCCGCGATAACGCCGATATAAACGATCAAGCCTAAGAAACTCAAGTCAGCCTCTGGGAAGCCAGCCCAAGCCAATGCGCCTTCCGCCAACAAGTTATTCAATAACAAGTTGTTCACTGGAACAGTAATGGTTTGCACCACAACTACGGCAATACCAAGACCGATGGCTGTTTGAACTTTCTTAGATACCGCTAAGAAAGTACACATTCCGAGTAGGAATGATAGCGCTAAGTTTTCAACGAAAACCGCACGAACAAATAAAGAAATATAATGTTCCATTAGTCTTTCTCCTCTACTTGATCAGTCTTCCAAGTACGAAGAGCCCAAATTAATAAACCGATAATGAAGAATGAGCTTGCTGGTAATAGCAACAAACCATTGGTTTGATACCAGCCACCGTCAGAAACGGTTTGGAAAATCGTTTGCCCCCACAACTTACCTGAACCAAATAGTTCACGGAAGAAAGCAACTACGATTAATAGAACCGAGTAGCCTAAACCGTTACCGATACCGTCAAGGAAGCTCATGAATGGACCATTCTTCATAGCGTATGCTTCAGCACGACCCATGACGATACAGTTGGTAATAATCAAACCAACGAATACTGCCAATTGCTTCGAGATTTCATAAGCATAGGCTTTTAAGATTTGGTCAACCAAGATCACCAAAGACGCAATAATCGTCATTTGCACGATAATGCGAATGCTTGATGGGATATGGTTACGGATCAAACTGATTAATAAGTTTGAGAATGCTACAACCGCGGTTAAAGCCAAGCTCATTACGAATGCTGTTTCTAATTTAACGGTAACCGCTAAAGCAGAACAGATCCCCAGAACTTGTAGCGCGATAGGGTTGTTATTGAAAATCGGCCCTAATAAAACCGATTTAGCTTCTTGCTTATCGAAAGCCATCTTATAAGTCCCCCTTCGCAATTTGGGCTCTTACATTGTCTATGAAAGGACCAAAGCCGTTATCGCCTAACCAGAAATGGATCATGCTTTCAACACCATTGGTCGTCCAAGTAGCGCCAGAAAGAGCATCAACTTCATTGTTATCATCAGCAACGTTTTTAACTAAAGCCAATACTGGTTCGCCATTAGCGTCCAATACTTGTTTACCAGGCCATTTTGCTAACCAGCTTGGGTTTTCAACTTCGGCACCCAAACCTGGTGTTTCACCGTGCTCATAATATTTAAGGCCCTTAACCGTTTTTAAGTCTTTATCCAAGGCGATAAAGCCATAAAGGGTCGAGAACAATCCTTTACCGTGAATAGGGAAGATGATGCTGTCTAACTGACCATCTTTTTTCACGATATAAACATTAGCGATTTGTGAGCGTTTGCCAATGCCGCCTAAGTCTTGCTCAGCAGTCAACACAAGGTTAGTCGCAGCGTCTTTAGCAAAAGCACGTTGATCAAAGCCAGCTGGCTCTTCAACAAACTCGCCAGAAGCCAAATCCACAAATTTGGCTTCTACTTGGCTGAATAATGCCTCAACGTCGGCAGAAGATTTATCTTCCATCATGCCAGCAGCAACTAAGATATTACGCTTCTTATCTAGCGTTTGGTTTTTTTGTTGGATTGGCTTTAGTTTGATTGCTGCAGTTGAAACCACAACTGAGCAAACCAAACTTAATAGCAATGCAACAACAATAGTTTTAGTAGGACTTTCTTTACTAGACATGACGACGAGCCCTCCTTTTAATGTTTGCTTGAACCACGAAGTGGTCAATTAATGGCGCGAACAAGTTAGCGAATAAGATGGCTAACATCATGCCCTCTGGGAATGCTGGGTTGACCACACGAATCAAGATAACCATCACACCAATTAGCGCACCAAAGTACCATTTACCTTTGTTGGTTAATGAGGCTGATACTGGATCGGTTGCCATAAAGAACATACCGAAAGCAAAACCGCCTGTTACTAAGTGCCAGTACCATGGCATGGCGAACATTGGATTAGTGTCGCTGCCAATAAAGTTCAACAAGTAAGATGAAGCGACCATACCAATCATCACACCCAACACGATTCTCCAAGAAGCGATGCGAGCGGCAATGATAAATAGACCACCAATCATAATGGCTAGGGTTGAAGTCTCACCAATTGAGCCAGGGATAAAGCCATAGAAAGCATCCCACCAGCTTTGGTTCACGCTGTAGTCAGTGATAGAGCCAGCCGCCGCTGCCGCTAAAGGCGTAGCGCTAGAGAAGCCATCAACGGCTGCCCATACTTCAGTACCAGAAATGTCGGTTGGATAGGCGAAGAACAGGAATGCACGACCCGCTAATGCTGGGTTCATGAAGTTCTTACCAGTACCACCAAAGATTTCTTTGGCCACTACCACACCGAATGAAATACCTAGGGCAACTTGCCATAATGGAATTTCTGGTGGCACGATTAAGGCGAACAGGATCGAAGTTACGAAGAAGCCTTCGTTGATTTCATGACCACGAATGCTGGCGAATAGTACTTCCCAGAAACCACCGACGATAAAGGTCGTCGCGTAAATTGGCAGGAAGAAACAAGAGCCATAGAACATTAGCCCAAACCAACCCGTTTCAGCGGTTAAAGCGCCGCCAAAGAACTCGAAAAAGCCTACTTGCCATACGTCTGGTAATGATAAACCATTCATTAAGCCAAGCTGTGCTTGATAACCGATATTCCACATACCGAAGAACATGGCTGGGAAAGTAGCGAACCAAACCATGATCATAATACGTTTCAAATCGATATTGTCGCGCACGTGCGAACCATTGGTCGTCACATGGCCTGGAGTGTAGAAGATAGTCGCTGCCGCTTCGTAAAGCGCGTACCACTTCTCCCACTTGCCGCCTTTTTCAAAA
>JABXIW010000009.1 GCA_013372875.1 Gammaproteobacteria bacterium
GCGACTCAAATGAGTCGCTTTTTAGGTTTGACTAGTTAAGTCTATAACTGTGTCAATTACTTGAAACGTAAAGTCCAAGAGTCAATGTAACCAGTGTCACCACTGTAGTTATCATAAACTTCTAGTTTCCACTCGCCGTTACCGCTGTTAGAAACAGAGCTAGCGCCTAGTGAATAAGTTTCAAGGATATCGTCTGCGCTGCCACCTGTGTAGCTGCGTAATGTAGCTGACTTACCGTCTGGAGCAATGATTTTGATGCGAAGGTCGCCCACATAAGTGTGTTTGATGTCTACGTCAATTTCAATGTCACCAATTGAAGTACGGCCAGAAACAGTTACTGAGCTAGTAGATGTTTTACGATCACTGATAGTTACGTTAGTACCATTCGTGTACTCGTTAGAGCCGCCAGGAGGAGGTGTAGTCGCTTCAGTGTAATCAGCAACTAAGCTCACACCAGAGTATGAAGTATAGCCGCGTAACATGACGTGGTAAGTACCTGCGTTTGGAGCTGCAACCGTACAAACTTCGTTGTTACCATTTTTATATGGACGACAATCATAGCTTGAAGTTGTTGGAGCTGAACCGAAACGAGTATAAAGGTCAGCATCACCTGAACCGCCACTCATGGTGAAGGTTAAGTTAGTTGCACCTGCTGGAACATCAATTGTGAAGAAGGCTTCAGAACCTGATGCGCCAGAAAGGTTTGTTTCTGCAACACCTTTAGTTAAAACGCCGTCACCTGATGGTGGTGGATCAACTGGGCCACCGCCTTGAGCTGCTGCTACTGCTGCTGCGGCATCTAACATACCATCACCACAGTTAGAAGTTGAACAGCTAGAGCCTGATGGGAATGCTTTAGCAGAAGATTTTAACTTAGACTCAACTTCGTCAGGAGTTAAGTTAGGGTTAACTGCAAACATTAGAGCTGCAACGCCAGCTACGTGAGGAGCTGCCATTGAAGTACCAGCATAATATGCATAGCTTTCAGTTGTAGGGCCTTGAGTACCAGAGTTAACCGTAGAAGCTACGCCATCAGCGCCACCTTCACCGCCTGGAGCTGCGATGTCGATTAAAGAGCCATAGTTTGAGTAGCTAGCACGATTCGCTTGCTTGTTAGTCGCTGCAACCGAAACAACACCAGAACAGTTACCTGGGTTGAAGTTAGAAACGTTAGCGTTTGAGTTACCAGCCGCTACGATAACCACAGCGCCGTTTGAGCGAGCTGAGTTAATAGCGTTTTGAGTTGTTGATGAACAAGAACCAGAACCACCTAAAGACATGTTGATAACTTTAGCTGGGTTAGGGTTTGATGGAACACCTGAAACTGAACCACCAGCAGACCATACGATTGCATCAGCGATGTCAGAAGTTAAACCACCACAAGTACCCAATACACGTACTGGAACGATTTTTGACTTGTAAGCAACACCAGCAACACCTTTAGAGTTGTTAGTTACTGCACCGATAGTACCGGCTACGTGAGTACCGTGCCAAGAAGAGTTGCTAGCTTGACCACACTGACCAGTTGTCCAATCGCCTGGATCAGAAGCATCAGAATCGCGACCGCCGCCATCGTTAGCAACAGAAGTATCTGAAATAAAGTCATAACCACCGATAACGTTAGCGTTTAAGTCAGAGTGGTTAGTGATACCAGTATCAAGAACGGCAACTGTTACGCCTTCACCTTGAGTGGTGTCCCAAGCTGATTCTAGGTTGATACCTGCAGTAGCATCAGTGTAGTGCCATTGAACGCCATAATGAGTGTCGTTAGCGGTTGCTGCTGGATACATCATGCGATCAACTTCAACTTCATAACCTTGAGCACGTAATTTAGCAGCCATGCGCTCTAGTTGAGCAACAGACTTCATGCCGCCTTCAAAGTTTAATACTTGCGAACCATTGAACATGAAACGTTTGTGTTTCGCTTTGGCACCCATAACAGCGCTTAGTTTTTCAACAGCCTTAGAGCTAGCCATAGTTTGCATGGCTTTAGTGTTAGCTTGAACCCCCGGTTTTCTTACGATCAAGCCAAATGCCATTTCCTGCTTAGCTGCCGCAGCTGCAGCGCGGTGAGCTTCGAAATCAATGATCGGATCGCCATTGCCATCATATTCTGTCGCCGAAACGGCAGAAGCTGCTAATGCGCAAGACACAGCTAAAGGTGCTAAAGCCTTATTAAAAGGTTTTTTCATTTTGTATAACTCCTAAGATTAGAGACTACCCCAGGGGCTGATGCCCCAATTGACACACTCGATGCCCCTTTAATAATTTGAACGCTAAGCGGGTGCTAAAAAGTGCGATTGCAGGAATATACAGTATCAAAGATTACAAAGTGTGAACTGAGTCACACTCGTACAAAACTAGACAAAAATAACTGGCTTGAAAGGTGATTTTGGATAAAAAAAACTTATGTGAACAAATGCTAATTTAGGGACTTCTGATATATTAAACGAATTCTAGCGCAATTATACGCTCTTCGATTCGCACGACTTTCATTTCATGTAGCACCATTTTGCTTTGTTCTTCGCCCAAAATGCCATCGATATGGACTTTGACAAGGGTGCCTTCGGTCAAATCAGCATTTTCATTATTTCTGACCAATATGCCGCCCTCAGAAAGGTCGATGCTTTCGGTTAGAAATACTTGTGAATCTTGTAGGCGTACAGCGACCGGTAAATTAATGTTTACCCGGTTAAAGCGACGTGCATTTTCAATGGTTTCCGCAATCGGTGAGCTCATACGATATCCTTTTATGAATGATCTCAATAAAAATATAATAAATCAGGGGCAGTTAGCTTGTAAAGCGAATTGTGATCGATGTCTCAAATGGTAATTTTAATGCCAAAAATTGCCTTTTACGGGATTTTTCTTGAATGGATAAGTTATTTTGAGCTGAAATGTTGCATGAATTTGACAAAATATGTCACTAATTTAGGTCAGAATGCTCAAATAATTGGCAATGGTAACAAATTGATCGATCGCAAGGGTTTCCGGTCTGGCTCCTGGGTTAATAGCTAGGCTTTCAAGTTCAGAGTCAGAAATATGTTTCTTCAGATTATTACGAATGGTTTTGCGCCTTTGATTAAATCCGGCAGTAACTATTTCTGATAACTTGTCTGGGTTTAGGGCACTAAGCTGATTTTCCGCTCTGGGTGTTAGTCTTATGATGGCGGAATCGACTTTCGGGGCAGGTTGGAAAGCTCCTGGCGGGACGGTAAATAGCATTTCTGCTTGGCAATAATATTGACTCATGATGCTCAAGCGGCCATAAGTCTTACTGTTCGGAGCTGCGCAAATGCGCTCAACCACTTCCTTTTGCAGCATAAAGTACATATCTTTAATGTGCTGACGGAAACTCAACAGGTGAAAAATAAGCGGTGTCGAGATGTTATAGGGAAGGTTACCGACGATTCTTAAATCATCACCTTCATTTGCAACCAGACTCGAAAAATCAAATTTCAAAGCATCGCTATGATGGATAGTTAAGTGTTCTTGTTGAAATTTTTGCTCAAGCCGAGGGATTAAATCTTTGTCCAGTTCGACTAAATCGAGCTTGCCGACTTGATCTATTAACAACTCGGTAATAGCACCTAACCCAGGACCAATTTCGACCATAGTATCTTGAGATTGAGGCGCAATAGCCGCAACAATTCGATTGATATAGTGTTGATCGGACAAGAAATTTTGCCCAAAACGTTTCCGCGCTTGGTGTCCTTGAACTATTTTGGAATTAGGCTTGGCCATGCTTTTCTCTTTGAATTTTAGCAACTGCTAGTTCGATGGTTTGCTTTAAAGCATATTGCATACTGCCTAAAGATGCACAATTTTTTCCTGCAATATCCAAGCCAGTTCCATGATCCACTGAGGTTCGGATAAAAGGCAAACCTAAGGTGATATTGGCTGCAGCTCCAAAGCCTTTATACTTTAGCACTGGCAAGCCTTGATCATGATACATGGCTAGAACGGCATCAGCATTTTCAAGTAAATGTGGTGAGAAGGCTGTATCGGCAGGCAATGGGCCAATCAACTGACAGTCGAGTCTTTGATTGAGTTCGTTCAAAACTGGCTCAATAACGTCAATTTCTTCTTGTCCTAATAAGCCCGACTCGCCAGCGTGCGGGTTTAGGCCCAATACTAAGATCCGAGGATTGTCGAGGTTATACTTTGACTGCAATTCTAAGGCAAGAATCTCTATGACTTGGCTTAGAGAGTCTTTGGTTATTGCCGATGAAACATCTTTGAGTGGTAAGTGAGTGGTTGCTAACGCAACTCTTAAACCATCAGTTTCAAGCATCATCACTACTTTTTCGACGCTTGCTTTAGCCGCAAAAAACTCTGTGTGCCCAGAAAAATATGCCGCGTCATCCATTTGGTTCAAAACGGCTTTATGTACAGGTCCTGTCAAAATCGCATCTACTTGATCGGCAAGCGCCATTTTTGCTGCAGTATCTAAAGTATCCAACACATATTGGCTATTAGCAGGATTTAACTGACCAGGGATTGCTGGCTCAGCCATTGGATGATCAATAAGATAGATGCTTGATGGAGTAGAAGTTTTTGTTTGTATCGATTGCTCAGAGTAATCGATTAAATGAAGTGGCAGCTCCAGTTGTTCAGCGGCTTCAATTAACAAGTCTCGATTCGCAGCAATAATGATTTGCGCTGGAAACGATTGTTGTGCCAGCTTAACCATTAACTCAGGACCAATCCCCGCTGGTTCCCCAGCGGTGATGAGAATTCTAGGAAAGGTCATTAGGTCGGTATTGAGTCTTAACTTTCTTCGACGACTTTCTTGACGTAGGCTTCGTCACGGATCTCACGTAGCCAAGTTTCGACTTCTTCGTTGAATTTACGGTTACGTAAAACTTGCGCGGCTTGACTACGCTTCATTTCGTCAGTTTGATCTTCTTGGCGTTGACCTAAAAACTGTACGATATGCCAGCCAAAGCTGCTTTTGAATGGTTGGCTAATCTCATTAACTGATAGCTTTTGCAGCTCTTCTTTAAAAATCGGATCGTAAATATTGGGGCTTTGCCAACCAAGGTCGCCACCCAAATTAGCTGAGCCAGGATCTTTAGAGTATTGCTTGGCTAAATCAGCAAATTCTTTATCGCCATTTAGAACATCTTGGCGAATTTTGCTTAATAGATTTTGTGCGTCTCGCTCACTGGTAATGATGTCAGGCTTTATCAAAATGTGTCTGGCGCTAACTTGATAGACCAAGTGCTGTTCTTCGCCGCGTTTATCGAAAAGCTGCAAGATATGGAAGCCCGAGGGTGAGCGAATTAGGCTCGAGGTGTCGCCTTTATTCATATAATAAACCACATCAGAGAACAGACTTGGCATGCTATCTTCTGTGTGCCAACCAAAATCGCCGCCAGACGCTGCGTTCTGGCCGTCAGAATTATTAGCCGCAATAACCGAAAAATCACTGCCGTTTTCAATTTGTTGACGTAAGGTATTGGCCTTATCTTGATAGAAAGCAACAGTTTCTGCATCAGCATCTTCTGGCACTTGAATCAGGATATGGCCTAGATGGTATTCAATGCGTTTTTGTGAATCAATAGCTTGGATAATGGACTCAATTTCTTTTTCGCCGACTTGGATCCGTTGATTTACAAAACCATCACGCACACGATTAACCATAATCTCGTTGCGCAAATCAGTTAAAAATAACTCATAGCCGATACCATCAGAGGCAAGCTGTAAGCGAAATTCAGGCAAGCTCATACCATTTTGTTGCGCTATTTGAGTGGCAAAATGTTGTAACTCCGCATCAGGAACTTGTACCCCAGCTCTAGCCGCCATTTGCAGTTGAATATTTTCAAGAATCAAGGCGTCCAGCATTTCTTTTTCTAGTACGTCTTCAGGTGGCATTTCACCGCCACGAGTAGCCATTTGCGCTTTAAATTGGGCAATACGTCGATCCAGCTCTGACTGCAGCACCACATCTTCTTCCACTTGTGCCACGACTTTATCAATTACCTGAGCATAGGAAGGTGCTATTGAAAGTAGTGATAATGCAGTAATGCTAATAATTGTTTTTAATTTCATATCTAACTCAAATTTGTTTATTTACCGAGGCGGTCTCGGTAGCCATAAATACTTTCTTCAAGGAATTCGGTAGTGCTTCCTCGTAAACTGCCAATCCCTTTAAGTACAAATTGAACGAAAACCCCAGAATTGTGGAGATCGCCTTGATTTGCAATTAATTGACCATTGGTATCCAGTTGGATGTTTAAGTAGCGGCGATTGACCAATCTGACCGCCCAACAGCAGGATTCATATTCTAGACCAAAAAAAGACTCATTGGTTCTATTTTGTGATAAATCTCGGCTATATCGGCCAAGAATCCGCCAATTTTCTTTAATTGGCCAAGCAAATGCCACTTCGGCTTCCTCAATTTTGCGATTAAAGTTGCGGCGGAAGCGATGCCCAATATTAATAATGTGGTTTTCTTTGGGCTCATAGTGCAGCAAAAATGAGCCGCTTTGAGTCAGATCTCGTTGATCATCCCAATCAATGGCACCCTTAACTTCAACTCGATCGGTCCAGCGCCAGTTGATTTCGGCTAGTAAGCCCGATTGGCGGAAGGTCTCTCTTGGTGTTGAATCCAATAATTGAACTTTGCGGTCCTGTAAGTATGCGATACGACCAAAAGTGAAGTTGACTCTCTCGACGCCTTTATCGTCAATCAAACGGCTGGTAATGGCGGCACTGATTTGATTGGCATCACCAATACGATCAATCCCTGCAAAACGGTTACGGCTGAATAATTGAGTAAAGTTAAAGGTTGGAGTGCTGGTATCAAAAATCCCAATACCCGTTTGATCATCAAATGGCGTATAAAGATAAAAAGCCCTTGGTTCAAAAGTGTGGGTGAAGTTTTTTTCGCCAAAACTCCAGTCACGCTCAAAAAACAAGCC
>JABXIW010000406.1 GCA_013372875.1 Gammaproteobacteria bacterium
ATGGCGTGCCTGAAACTGGCTTATCAGGTGCATCAGGTGATGAACTAGACTTTGAGATGCAGTTACCAGCTGGCGCTAGCGACTTGTCATTCAATATGTCTGGCGGTTCAGGTGATGCTGACTTGTATGTTCGCTTTGGCGCAGCACCAACTACCAGCAGTTATGACTGCCGTCCTTACAGCTCGGGCAACAATGAGTCTTGTGATTTCGCCAGTCCACAAGAAGGTACCTACTATGTGATGGTACGCGGCTATTCGAGCTTCTCAGGCGTTGATTTAGTCGGTTCTTACACTGATGGCGCACCAAACGAAGCACCAACAGCGAGCTTTACTTTTAATTGTACTGACTTGAACTGTACTTTTGATGCAAGCGGTAGCTCTGATAGCGACGGCTCAATCGTCAGCTATAGCTGGAACTTCGGTGACGGTAACAGCGCTTCAGGTGCGAACCCAAGCCATAGCTTCGCGGCAGACGGCACCTACAGTGTTAGCCTAACGGTAACTGATAACGGTGGCGCTACTGGTAGCGATTCGCAAGACGTTACAGTGACTGATTCTGGTGCTGGCGTCACTATTGACTTGAGCGTAACCGCTGACTCCAAGCGTCGCTGGGATACGGCACGTTTAAGCTGGTCTGGCGCTACTACTACCTCAGTGGATATCTATCGTAACGGTAGCCGAATCACTACTACTGCCAATGACGGTGCTCACAATGACCGTATGCGTAGCACCAGTGGTAGTTTCACTTACCAAGTCTGTAATCAAGGCAGCACTAGTGACTGCTCAGATCCAGTAACGGTAACTTTCTAAACGACTGTCTCGACAGTTAGTCAAGTTTAAGGAGAGCTTCGGCTCTCCTTTTTTTAATCTTTTCAAAAAGTTAACCCCGCTTTTTTCTTACTTTTCTTTATGGCTTGCTAGCCAGTTTGGTCGCAAGCTCATATAATCAAAGCACTTATCTAACATGACATCAGCATGCCAATACCCAGCTCCATTAAGCTCAAGCAAGCCTCACGCCAATTAGAAGTGGCTTTCGAGGGCGAGATCTTTTTATTGCCTTATGAATATTTGCGAGTTTTTTCTCCCTCGGCGGAAATTCGAGGTCATGGCAATCAGGAAATGATCATTATTGGTGGTAAGAAGAATGTACAGATCAGCAATATTGAAGCGGTCGGCCAATATGCTATAAAACTGACATTTGATGACGGTCATGACTCAGGGCTGTATAATTGGCAGACTTTATATGAGCTGGGTCGTGATTTTACGGCCAATTGGCAATATTATTTACAGCGGCTCAAAGCTGCTGGCTTACCACGATCAAATGATCCGAGCGTTGGGCACTATGATCCCAAACAACATGATCCTAAACTACAGAATCCTAAATAACAGAAGTAACCATGGCTGAAGACAATAAAAAAACCGAATCCGCACCAGAAACCACCCACTTTGGTTATGAAACCGTGGCCAAAGAAGAAAAAGAAGGCAAAGTTGCGGAAGTTTTCCACTCGGTAGCAGGTAAATACGACATTATGAATGACTTGATGTCATTCGGTGTACATCGAATTTGGAAGAAATATACCATTGAGCGCGCTGCTGTACGCAAAGGCCAAAAGATTTTGGATATTGCTGGCGGCACTGGCGATTTAACCGCAAAGTTCTCAAAGCTGGTGGGCGAAGACGGGCAAGTGATTCTAGCCGATATCAACGACTCCATGATTAAAGTTGGTCGCTCAAAGCTGGTAGATAGCGGCATTGTAGGTAATGTTGATTATGTTCAGGCTAATGCAGAGAAGCTGCCTTTTCCTGATAATTATTTTGATCGCATCACTATCGCATTTGGCCTTAGAAATGTGACCGAAAAAGAAAATGCTTTGAAATCCATGTACCGAATTTTAAAGCCTGGCGGTAAATTATTAGTCTTAGAGTTTTCAAAACCAATACTGCCAGCGCTGTCTAAAGTTTACGATACTTATTCTTTCACCCTCTTGCCGTTTATGGGCAAGGTGGTTGCCAATGACTCAGAAAGTTATAAATACCTCGCTGAGTCGATTCGGATGCATCCTGATCAAGAGACACTAAAAAGCATGATGGAAGGCTCAGGCTTTGATGAAGTGGAGTACACCAACCTGACTGGTGGCGTGGTTGCACTCCATATTGGTAAAAAGTTCTAGATGCTAGTCACCCTTTTTACACCTACCATTGAAACGGTTATTAATCAGGTTATCAAACTCGATCCTGATGCTAAAGCGCGCTTAACGACTTTAGACGGCAAACTGATCAAATTCGATTTACTTGATCTAAAGCAATCCATCTTTTTTAAGATTGATGATGATTATATCGTGGTCAAAGATGCATCTACAGCTGAAGGCTCTTATGAACAAGCTGCTAACGCAGAATTAAAAGGCAACAGCTTATCCTTTTTTAATCTTGCCCTTTCTGAGCAACAAGATCCTTTGTTTAAAGGCGAAGTGCTTTTTGCAGGCGAAATTCAAACCGCACAGAAATTCCAGAAGTTTTTTGAGCAGCTTGATATTGATTGGGAAGAACACCTTTCAAAATATACTGGTGATGTAATAGCACATGAGCTATTCAAAGCAGGCAAAAGTTTTCATAGTTGGGCAATGGAGACTTTAAATACTGCCAAACTCAATATGAGTGAATATTTACGTTTCGAAGCAAGAGCTACCCCAGCATCGATTGAGCTAGAAAATTTCTATGAAGATGTAGCGGATTTGAAATCAGATGTGGAGCGATTAGAGCAAAAAATTAGCCGCTTGATTGCAAAAAGGCAAACATCGGAATCCCATGAATAGCCTTAAACAGCTTCATCATGCCATGAGCATCAACCGCACTTTAATCAAGTACGGCTTGGATGAATTTCTAGCGCCCACCCCATTGGCCAAGTTTCGGCCTTTAGCCAAGTTTTTTTCTTTTACTTCACAAAAAGTCAAAGATAAACCTCGCGGAGAGCGCTTGGCACTAGCATTAACTGAGCTTGGTCCTATCTATATTAAATTAGGCCAAATGCTTTCCACTCGCCGTGATTTGATGCCGAATGACATTGCTGATGAGCTAGGCAAACTACAAGATCAGGTCGAGCCTTTCTCCAGCGAAGCAGCAGTAAAAGTTATCGAAGCGCAACTTGAACAACCTATCGCTGCTATCTTTAAGTCTTTTGATAAACAGCCTTTAGCTTCCGCCTCAGTAGCCCAAGTTCATTCGGCAACTCTTAATGACGCTCAAGAAGTGGTGGTTAAAGTTCTGCGCCCAGGCATTCGCAAGAAAATCCAAAAAGACTTGGATATGATGCACTCGCTAGCGCAATGGGCAGAAAGCTACTCCAGTGAAGCACGTCGCTTTAGAATTAAAGAAGTGGTTGCCGATTATGATGAAACCATTAAGCGTGAAATCGATTTACGGATCGAAGCGGCTAACTGTTCGAATTTAAGAACGAATTTCGAAGACTCAGAACTGTTGTATGTACCCAAAGTTTATTGGGATCATTGCCGCAATAAAGTCATGGTGATGGAAAAAATTTCTGGAATCCCGATTGGCGAAGTGCAGCGATTAAAAGATGCTGGCGTTGATATGAAAGAGCTGGCCAACCGCGGCGTGGAGATCTTTTTCACCCAAGTCTTTCGCGACAGTTTTTTTCATGCGGATATGCACCCAGGCAATATTTTTGTCAATGTAACAAATCCAAAGAAGCCACAGTACATCGCTATCGATTGTGGCATTATGGGCACGTTAGATGAGTCAGATAAACGCTACTTGGGCGACAACTTCTTGGCCTTTTTTGATCGAGATTATCGCCGAATTGCCGAGTTGCATGTGGAGTCAGGCTGGATCGATAAAAATGTATCCATTCCGGAGTTTGAATCGGCGATTCGAGCAGCTTGTGAGCCGATATTCGGTAAAAAAATCGCAGAAATCTCTTTTGGCCACTTTCTGATACAACTTTTTCAAACCGCTCGCCGTTTTAATATGCAGGTTCAGCCGCAGCTGGTGCTATTACAAAAAACTTTGCTCTATATTGAAGGTTTGGGGCGTCAGTTGTATCCTGAGCTGGATTTATGGGAAACCGCCCAACCTTATTTGAAAGAGTGGGTTAAAGAGCAATATTCACCAATTGACTTTTTTAAACAGATGAAACACGAAGCACCGCAAATTTTAGAAGAATTACCCAAAGTGCCACGCAAGGTGCTTAAAGCCATTGATCAGGTTAATAACCTTGCGGACACTGTTGATGAGGTTAAAAAGCAAATGGTGGAGTTGGAAGTCCATAAACTCAAACAACAATATGCGCAAAAACACGCCATAATTGGCTCAAGCCTTGCCATTACCGCAGGTCTAATTTATAGCGCCATGCCGAATAACTTTTGGCCACCGGTTGGTTTAGGTGTTGGCGCCGCTTACTTTTTAATAAAAAGTCTGTGGCCAACTAAAAGCTAAGTATCAGCTTCTAAACATCCACAAAAGCAAAGTTAAAGTTAGTATCGACATCCATAAGACTGGTGAGCGCAACAAAGGGATTGGCTGTTTTGCTTGCTCTTGAGAATACTCATGAATCGGCTTATCGACATTCATGCCCGCAGGTAAAAAATGCGCCCAAACCAAACCTGCACAAAACATAATGGCTGCCAGTGGCTTTGGAATATATGGTAGATCCCATACCAAACTAACAATTCCAAAAAACAACAACGCAATCGCCAGTAGGCGCCTCAGCCAATACATAGAAAATTACACTCTAACTAGTTAATATTGATAGGATCTCTGTATAATAAGAGGCAAATTTTAATGGATTCAAGCCTAATGAGCGACTGTATTTTTTGCAAAATAATCAATGATGAAATCCCCAGCAGCAAAGTTTATGAGGATGAGCAGATATTGGTGTTTAAAGATATAGCGCCCAAAGCTCCTGTGCATCTTTTGATGATCCCGAAAAAACATATTCATAGCCTTGCGGAAGTGACTCAAGAAGATAGCGAATTGCTGGGCTATATGATGACTAAAGTTCCACAAATTGCTAAAGATTCGGGATTAGAAGGCTTTAGAACCATCATTAACACTGGCGCCGATGGCGGCCAAATTGTATTTCATATTCATATTCATATTTTGGGCGGAGGCGGCCCATTACCATTCTAAAAGAGGTTTATTATGGGTTTTAGTCCATGGCAATTGCTAATCATTTTGGTCATCGTAGTGTTAATTTTTGGCACTAAAAAACTGCGCAATATGGGCGGCGATTTAGGCGGTGCATTGAAAAACTTCAAAGATGCGGTCAAGGATGAAGACAAAAAAGCTGAAGATAGTCCTGAAGCCGTAGAGAAGCAGGATGCGCAGTTCAGTGAAAAAAACACCGAAGAAAACTCTGAGCAAGAGTCTCCTGTAGAGCGCAAATAATCTCAAGCACACCATGCCTTTTGATACTGGTATTTTTGAGTGGCTGATCATCTTTGTGATCGCCCTTTTGGTTCTTGGTCCTGAACGCTTACCAAAAGCGGCGCAAACGGTTGGTCGTTGGTTTGGCAGAGCCAAGTCCACCATGACTCAATTTAACCACCAAATTAATCGTGAACTTGAGCTCGAAGATCTGAAAAAACGCGTTGCCGAGCATGAACGCCTCATCAAAGAGCAAGCGGCTGGCACCGAACTCGAAGAGTTGCAAAAAGCAGCCGAGAAAACCATACAACAGGCCGAACAGCGCCTCAATAAAACCGATGAGTGATAATCCTTCTCAAGATACTGATATGCCACTAATTTCGCATCTAGTGGAGCTGCGCGATCGATTGCTACGCTGCGTGATTGTGGTTGGCATCGTTTTTATCGTTTTGGCTATTTTCGCTAATCGCTTATATGAACTGTTGTCTATTCCATTAAGTAGCAACCTGCCAGAAGACTCACAACAAATCGCGATTGGCGTTATTTCTCCCTTTTTGGCACCGCTTAAACTGGCCTTTGTAACTTCCGTATTTATCGCTATCCCAGTGATATTACACCAAGCCTGGGGCTTTGTTTCACCAGGTCTATACGCCAAAGAAAAGCGCTTTGCATTTCCATTGCTTTTTTCTAGCGTGTTTTTATTTTATGCGGGCATTGCTTTTGCTTACTTTGTAATTTTACCCATTCTGTTTAAGTTTTTACCTAGTATCGCTCCAGCTGGCGTAACTTATATGCCTGATATCAGCAGTTATTTAGATGTATCAATTAAATTATTTTTTGCCTTCGGTTTAGCTTTTCAGGTACCCATCGTCACCTTACTTCTGATCTGGTCTGGAATTTCAAGCGTTGAATCTCTAGCCAGTAAAAGACCTTACATTGTGGTTGGCGCCTTTGTTTTTGGCATGTTGCTGACACCACCAGATGTAATCTCACAAACCTTGTTGGCGCTACCTATGTGGCTGCTTTTTGAAATCGGACTCATCTTTGGTAGAGTTTTTCCGAATAAAGGAGCGACCGATGAGTTAGAGGAAAATCAGTAGTGAAGGTTACCCCAAGACGATTAAAGTTTGGATTGAATATCTGGTTCCCTTTTAAGTTTGCAGGTATCAA
Organism: Gammaproteobacteria bacterium; assembly: GCA_013372875.1. The sequence continues at coordinate 6,552 of JABXIW010000406.1, forward strand.
AGTCCTCGAAATCAAAGACGACTGGACTTATGCCAAAGTTCGATTAAAAAAACGCTGGTATAACCAAAATGCCGTCGGCACTCATTACGGCGGCTCACTTTTCTCCATGACCGATCCTTTCTATATGCTGATGGCTTTTTATCAAATCGGTAAAGACTATGTGGTTTGGGATAAAAAAGCTGAAATTAAATTCATCAAAGCCACTAAGAAGGATGTTTTTGCCGAATATCATTTACCTCAAGCAACATTAGATGACTGGAAAGAGCAACTAAAAATACAAGAAAAAATTGAGCCTGTATTTGAAGTAGATATTAAAGATGCCGAAGGTAATATGATCGCCAAAGTTTGGAAAACTTTATATATAGCAAAAAAGAATCGTGATTAATTTTATCAATACCCTGCTTGGTGACATTTTTATAGAGGGTTTTACTTTTCAGGTTATTGTCTGGTTAAGTTTTTTCTTGTTATCAACTCTTGGATACGAATACTCAGCAGCCACAATGGAAGATATATTTTTCTTAATCGGTATTTGGCTAACCACTATAGCTTTTCGATTTATCTATTTACAAATACCTATTAGTTGGTATTTAGTTTACCTAAATCGACAGAAAAATGGATCTTATTCTGCAAAAGTTCGATGCATATTTTATGCTACAAGTTATTTAATTATTATTTTTATCGCTTCATTCTTCTCAGAGCTAATGTCTACTTTAATAAACCCAAAAGAAAATATTAGTACCATCACTTTGACATCCTTTGCATCACTAGTAATAAGCCCTTTTATTACTGACAAGATTGTAAAGAATTAGGTTATTTTGAGCGTTATGTGCGACGCATATTTGAGGCAAAAGCTTATTTTAAACGCGGAGTTGGCACTCGCCAATGAGCATTTCAAAATAAGCTTTTAACAAAAAAGATGCTAGCTAAATAGCTCAAAAGTTCTACTTCACAAAATGCCACTTAGTTTGGCGTCCGCCTAGATAAATAACCTTCTCACCATCAAAATAAGCCGACTGCTCTAATGGTATCTGAATGAGCTGATTACCCCACTCTGCTAATTTAGCCTTGATATTACCTTCGATGGCATAAGCGGTATTTGGATAGAGTTTCCAGTCGCCTTGGATTGGCGTTTTGCCTTGGTTATCCCACATTCCAATCGTGGGGCCTACCGCATGCCCAACAAAGCCTAATGGGTGAGTATAAGTGCTACTGTTTAGCCCTTTTTTTATAGCTTTTTCCTGAGTGGCTTCAAGAATTTCATTACCAGTTTTGCCAGTCTCATAGGAGTTGGTTAAAACATCTTGCCATTGATTACCTTTGGCTAAAGCGATTTTAAAACCTTTAGGCACTTCAAATTCATCATTTTTAGCCACATAGCCAACTTCCTGGGTGTCAGTACACAAGCCGATATAGCAGATTCCGACGTCTGTATGAATCAAGTCACCAGGCATAATGGTTCTGGCTGACTTTCCAAAAAAGGGCGCTTCAGGATCATTTTTATCACCTTGTCTTTGTATGGTGACATAAGGTTGAAACCAAGGCTCTAGCTGCAGCTCCTCAAAGCGCTCGCGAATGTACCAAGCGAGTTCATCACTAGTAGTAACGCCTGGGGTAATAGCTTTGGTGGAAAATGCTTCTGAGATAACTGAGCGTGCCATCTTGACGATATTGGGATAAATCGCTAACTCAGGCTCAGTTCGAGTTTCCATCCAACGAATAACCATTGGCTCTGAACTGACTAAGCGCTGCTGAAATTTTTCAGGCAAAAAGTCGTTTAGTTTTTGATACAAACCCTGACTAAGACCGTCAGCTATCGCCCAGTCTTTACTAACGTTGATGCCAATCTTGCTAGGATTATATTCCTCAATGATTTCGGCTAATCTTTGCCATTGTTGGTCTTTAGTCCCTCCATCCCAGCGAGTCTTGTATACATCGCCAATGCTATAACGACTAACGCTAAAACGCTCTACCTTGCCATCTTTTAGAGCAAATACTAATAGCGTGGTTCTTCTTGCGGCAAACGTTGGCTGTGGCACTAAAGAATAAAACAAGCGGTCTTCACCATATTCACGATTAATCACTAACCACATGTCCAAACCAGACTCTTTCATTAGCTGTGGTAGCAAGTTATCCAAACGGTGATTTAGAATTTCATTAGCAACTTTAGCCCTTTCTTTATGACCAAGAATTTGCGGGGTTTCAGTTACCACCAAACCTTGCTCGAACTCTTGTGATTGAACCGACAAACACATCACAATCAATAAAACACTTATACTTTTTTTCATTAGATTACTCATAGCTAAACTCTGTATTTGAGCGTTATTTGCGACGCAAATTCATGGCAAAACTTATTTATCGCCCAACATAATTCCGATCCATTGAGTTTCTTCATTCGCGTCAAGTACGATTTTTACGATGATAGTCAATGGTACAGATAGCAGCATTCCGACAGGTCCCAACACCCAACCCCAGAATAATAAGGATAAGAACACCACTAATGTAGATAAGCCTAACCCTTTGCCCATAAATTTAGGCTCAACGATATTGCCAACGATAAAGTTTACTAGTAGATAACCAACGGCAACTAATATAGGCGTTGTAATGGTGCTTTCAGGAGATAGCCAAGCTAACAATACCGCTGGTACGGCGGCGATTATTGAGCCAATGTTAGGGATAAAGTTGAACATAAAGGCCACTAACCCCCACAGGAATGGGTACTCAACATTAAAGAACCAGAGCCATGCCGAAATAAATGCGCCTGTCATTAAACTCACTATCGATTTAATGGTAGCGTAACGTTTGATTTTTTCGATTACTTGGTCGGCACCACTTTTAGCTTTGCTATCGCCCAAGTCGGAGCCTGGAAAAGCCCTATGCAGCTTGTCTGAGAAAATACTGGCTTCCATCAATAAAAAGATCGAAGTAAACACGATTAAGAAAGTATTGCTTAGTAAACTACCCAGGCCATTTAAGACCGAGGTGGATACATTCATAATCATGCCTGGCGAAAAGTTTTCAGACAGGCTACTTTCAGGAATGGGTAGACCGAACTTTCTCAAACCATCAATTGCGCCTGACAATTTGTTGGTTAACTCGGCTTGATAACGAGGAAGTTTATCTGAGAAGTCCTGAATGGAGTTCCCCACTAACTTACCAATCACAAAGAATATAAAACCCGCAATCACTACCACTAAAATAATGGCAAGCCAATCTGGAATGTCTTTTTTGGTAAAGGGAATCTTGCTGGATGCAAAGAAAAAATACAAAGGTCCTAATATGATCGACACGAAGATCGATAGAATCACAGGTACAATAAAACTGCTAGCAGCTTTCATGCCTGCAATAATAATAAAAGTTGCAGCAATGGCTAGTAACACATTGGTGGCGCGACTGACTTGCATCCTAACTCCCCTCTTGTTTTTATGACTTTTAGTTTATACCATCTGAATCAAGAATTTCTAATAAAAACACTGATTTATGCTAACGCCACAAGCAGATCCCTTGGCTTTTATAGACATTGGGGTCAATTTGACCAATTCAAGATTCGACAAAGATCGCCTGCAAGTGATAAATCAGGCGCGAGAAGCTGGCGTTGTAGCGCAAATCATTACGGGCACCAATGCCCAAGAGAGTCAGCAAGCCTTTGAATTAGCGCGTAAGCATAATGGACTTTTTGCCACTGCTGGCTGCCATCCGCACGATGCACAGCGCATGACCATTGAAGATTTTGAAATAATTAAAAGTTTGCAGAATCAACCCGAAGTTGTCGCCATTGGCGAATGCGGCCTAGACTTCAATCGCAATTTTTCGCCGCCTGATAGTCAGCAACAAGTATTTCGGCAACAATTAGAGCTAGCTTGCGTACTGCAACAACCTTTATTTTTACACGAGCGCGATGCTTCAGAAACCATGTTGGCCATGCTGGATGAATTTGAGGGGAAACTACCCAAAGCAGTCATTCATTGCTTTACTGGCTCTGAAAGTGAGCTTATGGCTTATCTTGAGCGGGATCTTTATATTGGCATTACCGGCTGGATCTGCGACGAAAGGCGCGGCAAGCCATTAGCGGATATTGTGCATCTAATTCCAGATGACAAGCTGATGATTGAAACTGATGCGCCCTATTTAATTCCTAGGGACATCAAGCCAAAACCAAAATCGAGTAGAAATCTACCACAATATTTACCGCATATCGCCAATAAGATCGCCCAGTGTCGTTCGCAAAGTTGGGAACATATTGCTACTATCAGTAGTCAGAATGCTAAAGGCTTTTTTCAGTTGAGTTTCTGAGAACAACTAAGTGAAATAAGAAGAATAGGAACAATTAATGGCAAACCAATTTCAATTATTTAAGAAAAAATTCTTTTCCTCTTACTTCATCACTCAAGCCTTAGGGGCCTTTAACGACAGCATTTTCAAGCAAGCGTTAATTACCATCATCACTTTTTTCTCCATCGGCAAACTAGCTTACGATCCAGCCATTATGACTACCATTGCCATGGGCTTATTTATTTTGCCCTTCTTTTTGTTTTCCGCTACTGCAGGTCAATTCGCTGAAAAATACGAAAAGTCGGGGCTTATCCAAAAAATTAAAATCCTCGAAATCTGCATTATGCTGTTGGCTTCGATTGGCCTTTATTTCGATAACATCAACTTCTTATTGCTGGTGTTATTTTTACTCGGCTTACAATCCACCCTATTTGGACCGATTAAATACTCTATCTTGCCACAACATTTAAAAGACCAAGAATTGGTCGGTGGCAATGGGATGGTGGAAATGGGTACATTTCTAGCCATCTTAATCGGCACCATTGTCGGCGGCGCTTTAATCAGCTATGAAGAGCATGGCCGTGTATTATTGTCCTTATTAATATTGACCGTTGCCGTTAGCGGCTATTTTTCCAGTCGTCGCATTCCCGATACCCCAGCCATCCAACCTGACTTAAAAATCAATTGGGAGCCTGTCGGTGAAACCTGGCGCACTTTGAAGTTTACCCGCGAAAATCGTACCGTCTTTTTGGCCATTCTAGGCATTTCATGGTTTTGGTTTTATGGCTCGGTTTTTCTTACACAAATAAATAATTTCACCAAACTGAGCTTAAACGGTAACGAAATCACCGCCATTTTAATCTTAACAGTATTCTCCATCGGTATTGGACTTGGTTCCGCCTTGTGTGAGCGTTTATCCGGTAACCGTGTCGAGCTCGGCTTAGTGCCCTTCGGCACCATCGGCATGACTTGGTTTGCATTAGATATTTATTTCGTTAATCAAGCATCCAGCTATCCTGGTCTATTAAACCCGATGGAGTTTATACAAACTCCTGGTGCCATTCGAACTTTGATCGACTGCACTTTTGTTGGCGTATTTTGTGGCTTTTATATAGTACCGCTGTATGCTTTAGTGCAAGAGCGCTGCGATCGCAAAAGACTCTCACGAGTCATAGCAGGCAATAATATTCTCAACTCCTTATTTATGGTGGTCGCGGCAATTTTAACCGCCATCTGGTTATGGCTTGGCGTCACGATTCCGCAAATTTTCCTGATCACTGCCATTTTAAATGCAGTGGTGGCGCTCTATATTTTCAGCCTAGTGCCCGAATTTTTGATGCGATTTTTGGTTTGGTTGCTGATAAGTACAGTCTATAAGGTTCGCGTTAAAGGCTTAGAAAACATTCCAGAAGAAGGACCTGCCGTTTTAGTTTGTAATCACGTCAGTTATGTGGATTCTTTAATTATTGGAGGTTATATCCGCCGCCCTGTGCGCTTCGTGATGTATTATAAAATTTTCCAAATCCCAGTCCTGAGCTTTATTTTCAAAACTGCTAAAGCCATTCCGATTGCTGGCCGCAGTGAAGACGAGGCGTTACTCAATAGATCCATGTATCAAATCCAAGAGGCGCTCGATGCTGGCGAACTGGTGTGTATTTTCCCAGAAGGCAAATTAACCAGCGATGGCGAGATGAATGAATTTAAATCAGGCATCGAAAAAATCATTGCCAATTCGCCAGTACCTGTAGTTCCGATGGCGCTACAAGGTTTATGGCACAGCTTGTTCAGTCGTAAGAAAGTAAACAAGTTTATGGATCGGCTAAAACGTTTAAGAACCAGTGTCGGCTTGGTAATTGATGAATCGATTCCACCAGAAAAAATCAGCAAAGAATTGCTGCAGGAAAAAGTGTCTGAGTTAAGAGGTGATAACCCTTAGTAAATTATTCCTAGAAAACTATCCTTAGACAGAAAGATTAAAGGTTACAGGACCATCATTTAGCAGTTTAACCTTCATGTCAGCGCCAAATTGGCCTGACTCAACGTTGACGTATTGTTTTTTCGCCTGCCCAACTAGATATTCAAACAGCTGCTTGCCCATTGCCGGCGCTGCAGCGCTAGAAAAACTGGGCCTTAGCCCTGAGTTGGTATCTGCCGCTAAAGTAAATTGCGGCACCAATAACAGACCACCTTGAACATCTTGCAATGACAAATTCATTTTGTCATTGGCATCACTAAAAACGCGATATTTTAAGAGTTTTTGTAATAATTTATCAGCGCTTTGCTCATCATCTTCTTTTTCTACGCCAATTAAAACCATTAATCCTTGCTCAATCTCGCCAATCACATTTCCTTCAACCTCGACGCTGGAGTAGGCCACGCGCTGCAGTAAGCCGATCAATTCTGTTCCTCATCTTCTTTTTTCTCACCCTTAGTGCCGTCAATGACTTCGTCTTCATCGATTTGACGTACTATCACTTCACCACCTAAATCGATCTCTTCATCCAAACCTTTTTGTGCTTTAACTTTGGCAACAGCAATTTGTGTGCATTTCACACGCAACTCTTGATCTTTGTAATTACCATCAAGGCAAACGCGCATTTCATGTTCCAAGGCTTCTTTAACACTGGAATCTAAAAAAGCAGAGCGAGGTTGATCGCCTCCAGTTAGTCCACGCATGGTTTTCGCAACCTTTTGTGTCGTTGCAGCTGAGCAGGCAGCTAAGGCTAAACTAGAAACAAGCAATAGTATTTTTTTCATTGTTTTCATCAACTTAATTGGCAATGGAATTCTGACCAGTATAGCAAGAAAATAGTTCCCGTGCGGAGCTCAAGTTTGCATAATCCTTAGTAGCTTTTGCAATGACAATCAGGCATAAAAAAACCGCACTAGGCGGTTTTTTACTTACTAAAGATTAAACTTTAGGAGGACGGGCTGCTCGCTTACGCTCGCTTTCCGTTAAGAGTTTTTTACGAATACGAATAGACTCTGGCGTTACTTCAACCAATTCATCGTTATCGATAAACTCTAGCGCCTGCTCTAAAGTCATTTTGATTGGCGGCGTGAGTACCTGAGCATCATCCGTACCCGAAGCACGAACGTTAGTTAATTGCTTACCTTTTAGGGCATTAACCGTTAAGTCATTAGCGCGGCTGTGGATACCGACGATTTGACCTTCATATACCTCATCACCATGCTTAGCAAATAAGCGACCACGCTCTTGTAAGTTAAATAAAGCATTGGTTAAGGCTTTACCTTGGCCGTTTGAGATCAAAACACCATTAATACGCTGACCGATTTCTCCGCCTTTATGTGGGCCATAATGCTCAAAAGTGTGATACATCAAACCAGAACCAGAAGTCATAGTCATAAATTCGGTTTGGAAGCCAATAAGGCCGCGGCTTGGCATAATAAAGTCCATACGAATACGACCTTTACCGTCTGGTGACATATTGGTTAACTCGGCTTTACGCAAACCTAGGTTTTCCATAATGCTGCCTTGATGTTCTTCTTCAACATCAATGGTCACCGTTTCGTAAGGCTCCATTAATTGGCCGTTCTCTTCACGAAGAATTACTTCAGGACGAGATACTGCTAGCTCATAACCTTCACGACGCATATTTTCAATCAAGATACCTAAGTGCAATTCACCACGACCAGAAACGCGGAATTTATCCGGATCATCAGTTTCTTCGACTCGTAACGCAACGTTATGCACCAGCTCTTGATGTAAACGCTCTAGGATATTTCGTGAAGTGACGAACTTGCCTTCTTTACCAGCAAATGGCGAAGTGTTCACCTGGAAAGTCATGGTTACCGTTGGCTCATCAACGCTTAGCGGCGGTAGTGCTTCCACGGCATTTTGATCGCAAATAGTATCCGAAATTTTCAGATCGCCTAAACCAGTAATCGCAATAATATCACCCGCTTCAGCCATATCTGTTTCGTGACGCTCTAAGCCTAAATAACCTAAAACTTGGCCAACTTTACCATTGCGTTTAGTACCATCAGCACCAACAATGGTAACTTGTTGATTCAACTTAACGCTGCCGCGTTTAATACGACCAACCCCAATAACGCCCACATATGAGTTGTAGTCCAATTGCGAAATTTGCATTTGGAAACCGCCCTCTGAGTTCGCAGGCGGTGGCGGCACATTATCTACGATAGCGTTAAATAATGGCTCCATATTATCGCCAGTAACATCTTCTTCGGCGCTCGCCCAACCATTTAGGGCTGAAGCGTAAATCACATCAAAGTCTAACTGCTCGTCAGTAGCTCCTAAGTTATCAAACAAGTCAAAAACCTGATCCATCACCCAATCAGGGCGCGCGCCAGGCTTATCGATTTTGTTGATAACCACAATCGGCTTTAAGCCCTGAGCAAAGGCCTTTTGAGTTACAAAGCGGGTTTGCGGCATTGGGCCTTCGGCGGCATCTACCAGTAACAATACCGAATCCACCATCGACATGACGCGCTCAACCTCACCACCAAAATCGGCGTGACCAGGGGTGTCTACGATGTTAATGCGGTAATCATTCCAGGTAATGGCGGTATTTTTGGCCAAAATCGTAATGCCACGCTCTTTTTCCAGATCATTCGAGTCCATTACCCGATCCTGCGCGCCGGCTCTCTCACCCAAGGTGCCTGACTGCTCAAGCAGTTTATCTACTAAGGTGGTTTTACCGTGGTCAA
>JABXIW010000223.1 GCA_013372875.1 Gammaproteobacteria bacterium
ACCTAGATTCTTCATGTAGCGAGTCGCTACCGCCAAAATCAAACCAAAGTAGCTCATCATCGGTGTGATGATGTTCGTGGTTGAATCACCGATACGGTAAGCCGCTTGAATGGTTTCTGGAGCATAACCCACTAGCATTAGCATTGGCACGAAGATAGGAGCTGTCACGGCCCACTGCGCCGATGCAGAACCGATCATCAGGTTAATGAAGCCACACATCAGAATGAATGCGAAGAACAACATAGGGCCAGTCAGACCGATACTTTGCAGGAAGTCAGCACCTGCAACGGCAAATACTTGGCCAAAGTTCGTCCACTTAAAGAAAGCAACAAACTGCGCAGCGAAGAACACCAACACGATGTACATGCCCATCGAAGACATTGATTTAGACATCGCATCGATAACATCACGGTCGGTTTTCATCGTGCCAACGACTTTACCGTATACAAAGCCAGGGATAGCAAAGAATACGAAGATGAAAGCGACGATACTTTTCAGGAATGGGGATCCTGCAACAGTGCCAGCGTCTGAACGTAGAATGCCGTCTTCTGGAACAATCGTCCAAGCCAACAAAGCAGACACAACCAACACAGCAAGACCAGCAACTTTCAGACCTTTCTTCTCAAGGTCAGTTAGGTTGCCCATTTTGTCGTTAGACAAATCTTCAGCCGCTTCTTCTTCGTTGTACTTGCCAAGTTTCGGCTCAACGATTTTCTCTGTAACGAATGCACCCATACCCGCGATGAAGAACGTCGACACAAACATGAAGTACCAGTTTACTTCTGGTCCAACAGTGTAAGTCGGGTCAATCATTTGAGCTGCTGTCTCAGTAATACCTGAAAGTAGTGGGTCAACCGTACCAATTAGAAGGTTTGCTGAGTAACCGCCCGATACACCAGCAAATGCTGCCGCAAGACCAGCAAGAGGGTGACGACCAAGGGAATGGAAAAGCATTGCAGCTAGTGGGATAAGAACCACGTAGCCAAGCTCAGAAGCGGTGTTTGAAATGATACCAGCAAAAACAACCGTAACCGTCACCATACGTTGTGACGCGCCCATTACTAGGCCACGCATTGCTGCTGAAAGTAGGCCCGAGTATTCCGCAATTGCAACACCAAGCATCGCAACCAATACCGTGCCTAACGGTGCGAAACCAACAAAGTTTTTCACTAGATTGGTAACAATAAGCTCTAGACCGTCAGCGTTAAGTAAGCTGACCACTTGAATCATGCCGTCTGCAGCACGACCTTTTGCTCCCTCAGGACGAGGATCGACAACCGATACTTCGAAGTAACCAGCTATACCCGACATCACCAAAATGGCTAAACAGAAAATGGCAAATAGTGTAATCGGGTGGGGCAACAGGTTCCCCAAATATTCGACAGTATCCAAAAAGCGCGTAAACAACGGCTTCTTAGGTGAGTTTTGTTTAATTGAAGCAGATGAACTCATCTGTTCCCTCCTTGTTTTTATTCCTGTGCAATTGTGAAAAAAATGTCACAAAGCGAGCGAAGGGTACTTGAGTAAAGAGTCAATTAAAAGCCAAAAACGTTACAAATTGTAAATCAATGGCAAATTTATAACCAGTTATTTGCATAAATGTAGATATTTCATCCATATAAAACAAATTAACCAACATTATAAATTAAACAAAGATATAACCATTAGATATGCAGGAATGCCTAACCCCTATATAAAGTCGAATGCAAAGATAGTGTGTGGTGTAAGCTCAAAGAGCCGAGCAGTCTGGCAAACGTTCAATTTTGACTTGAATAACGATGAAGTCGTGCCAGTAAAAACCATGCCAAGCACGAGCGAATAAACGTTGGCACTTGGCGAGTATTAGGTGGGGTGTGTACATTCAGAGCTGCTGAGGCAATCATCCGTTGTCATGGACGAAAATACCTTAAATTTAGCTACACACCCCTTTGTTGTTCGTTTCTACTGTTATTTTTGTACAGCTTTGAACCTCGGATTTGTCTTACAAATAACGTACAAGCGCCCTCTTCTTTTCACTATCTGACAGTCAGGATGACGGCTCTTCGCGCTTTTCAGTGATTTCACAACTTTCATGACTTATTCCTTCTCACTAGTAAATTGACCAAAACGACGGTTGAAGTTAGCAATACGCCCTTCCGCTTGAACCACTCGTTGCTTACCTGTGTAAAACGGATGAGAAGACGACGACACATCCAATGTGAAGTACGGGTATGTTTTTCCATCTTTCCACTCAATAGTGCGATCGGTTTTCAATGTTGAGCCGACAACAAAGTATTCATCCACACTTGTGTCATGAAACACCACTGGACGATAGTCAGGATGGATTCCTGGTTTCATTTCAATTTCCTTCAAACTAAATTGTTATGTTATAACATTTTAATTAATAATCATTCCCAATAAGAAATGCAAGAGAAATTTGTGATACTTTTTCACTTAAATGAATCTTGAAGAAATTTGCTATGTATTCGATTGAGCCGATTGGCATCATTGAAACCCCTTACAAAGAGAAGTTTGCCGTCCCTCGCCAACCGCGCCTAGTTCCAGCCGCTAAAGCGCGAGTAAAACTGTTAGGCGAGGCAAATAGCCCAGAAGCGGTGCGCGGGTTAGAACAGTTCTCTCACGTCTGGTTATTGTTTCTGTTTGACCAAAATTTGGAGGCAGGATGGAAACCAACCGTACGGCCTCCTCGTTTGGGTGGAAATGAGCGTATTGGCGTGTTTGCTTCGCGCTCTACCTTTCGACCAAATGGCATTGGAATGTCGGCAGTCGAAGTGAAAGGCATCACGAAGAAAGGTGATCAAATATATATTGATCTTGGCAGTGTTGATTTGGTCGATGGCACACCGATTGTCGACATCAAACCTTATATTCCTTACTCAGATGCCATTCCTGAAGCGATTGGCGGCTACGCTGGTGAAGAGCCTGAAAAATCGAACGTCACCTTTTCGTCTCAAGCATTGGCGATGCTAGCAAAGCGATCCGATACTCAATATGTACAATCGGTGATCGAACAAGTTCTGGCGCAGGATCCACGTCCTGCATACAAGAAGAACAAACCGGATACCAAGGAATATGCGGTAAATTTGTTCGATCTGAACGTTAAGTTCAGCGTGAATAGCAACTTAATAACGGTTACGGCGATTGAAAGCTTTTG
>JABXIW010000301.1 GCA_013372875.1 Gammaproteobacteria bacterium
ACTCCATTCTTAACGGCATTTAAAAAGCAAACTTAATACACTGATGAAATAGTTCACCAACTGACGTGTTTATTTATTCTTTTGACAACCAATCCTGTGCTGCCTTTTATTTTAAGTTAACCTAGAAATATTACATTTCAAATAAAAAACTAATCCATTTGCATAAGATTGATTTAGATCTCATTACACATGAAATGTTATAAAATGGTTAATTCTTCATAACTCATTGTTTTTAATAGTACTTACCTGAAACGCCAGCCTACCAATACAGCAAAATAATCCTTATATATCATATGATTACATACAGAACAGCAGACATTACATTATGTCATGATTTAAGATCTGAATTTTAAGTCTAAATGATTATGGCAAAAACAAGGTTAGAATAATAATTCAAATATCAGTAAAGACAATTATCAAACATATCATTTAATTACTGCATTTAATGATAATTTAGTTATCAACATGGCTATTTAGAACAATGAAAATAAACAACGAAAAAATATAAACAATTAAATATATTTAATCGAAGATCGATATAAGAGTTTGTCTCATACTGGTGCAATACGCACTATTATGACGCAGAGATTAAAATATAATTTCATTTTAATTTTAAATATCCGAATAACATCAGCTAACTAACACAAAAAGCAACCGTTCGCTTTGTAGTAGCATCCTCTCCCGCTTTGCACTATCTTTGTGGCTTCTCTTTAATCACTAAGTCATCAACAGATATGAATCTTGCATTGCTCAGTATGTTCATCCCCACTTTCTTTTTCGTCTCGATTACTCCAGGAATGTGCATGACGTTGGCACTCACATTGGGAATGAGTGTCGGCTATCGCCGGACACTGTGGATGATGATTGGGGAACTCGCCGGAGTCGCTCTGGTTTCCATCTCTGCTGTACTCGGCATCGCCGCAGTTATGCTCAATTATCCGTGGCTGTTTACCTTCCTCAAATTTGGCGGCGGTGCGTACTTGCTCTATTTAGGTATCGAAATGTGGCGATCTCGGGGCAAACTCGCGATCAATTTGGAGAACTCAACTTCACCACCTAAAGGTAACTGGAATTTGGTTCTGCAGGGCTTCGTTACCGCCATCGCGAACCCTAAAGGTTGGGCGTTTATGATCTCACTTTTGCCTCCATTCATCGACCAGAGCAAAGCCCTAGCGCCACAGCTCATGGTTTTAGTCTCGATCATTCTGCTGTTCGAGTTCATCTTTATGTCACTGTATGCGACAGGCGGTAAAGGGCTTAAACGTGTTTTAGGCCAATCAAAAAATGTACGTTTGATGAACCGTTTCGCAGGCACGTTGATGATGGGCGTTGGTATTTGGCTGTTTGTGAGTTAGAGCGGAACTAAAAGCAATGAAAAACCTCTTTCAAAAGTTCACGCAAGTGATGAGTGAAGTACTAGATTTTCAAGCCCGAGTTTGGATTGTGAACGTCTATGCAGGAGAGCATAAAGGCGAGTCTTATGTCGTTAATGAAGATGCTTTCTCTGAACCTCTTCAGTGGATGAAGAAAAAAGGCTACCAAGAGTCGATGTTGAATAAAGTCGAAGCAATGAAGCGCTCACAGATCTTAGAGTTCGATTTGGGACGGGTAAAACATCGTCTGATGCGCGTGAAATAAGCTCAAAAAAAGCGCCACTCAAAATGAGTGGCGCAAGCACTTTTACCTTAAAAAAACGATGCTATGGCGCAGCGTCGATCTCAACAGGCAGATAATGTTTCGGCTCCAGTTTCAACCACTCTGGCAGCACGGTACCAATCGAAATCGAAGACCATGTACCAGACAGAACGCCAATAAACATCGCGGTTGAGAAACCAGCCAAAGGCGCTCCTCCCATAATCCACAATGCTCCAACGGTGATCAGTGTTGTACCAGATGTCACCATGGTGCGTGAAAACGTCGCGATAACAGCTTGGTCATTGATGTCTTCTGTTTTCCAACTCTGCTTCGCAATCAACAGCTCACGGATTCGGTCTGCAATGATGATCGAGTCATTCAATGAGTAACCTAAAATCGCCAGCACAGCAGCAAAAACGGTTAAGTTGAACTCCATTTGAGTAATTGCAAAGAAGCCAAGCACTAAGATCACATCATGGGCCAAAGCAAACAGTGAACCGCTTGCCAAACGCCACTCAAAACGGAAACACAAGTAACCGAGAATACTCAACACACAAATCAACAGTGCTAAGCCACCTTGTTCAAACAAGTCCTGGCCAACTTGAGCACCAACAATACTGTTGCTGACAACATCAACTTGGTGAGAGATTGGCTTAAGTACATCTGCCACGCTTGGTAATGTCTGCCCTTCTTCCGGCGCAGAGTAACGGATCACCCAACGGCCATCTTCACCAGAACGTGTTACTGACGTTGACTCACCAAGTTTTGGTTGCAGTACATCAAGCAGATCATGGTTAGTTAGCTGCTTATCTACCTTTACTTCTGTCACCATACCACCAGTGAAATCCAAGCCGAGGTTCAACCCTTTAAAGCCCAGAGCGACTAACGCGATCACCGTCAAAATGATGGAAACTAGCGTAGTAAAGTAGCGAATTTTACGAATATTTTGTTTTAGCATTTC
>JABXIW010000123.1 GCA_013372875.1 Gammaproteobacteria bacterium
AATTCCCCCTTAGTTCAGTTGGTAGAACGGTGGACTGTTAATCCATATGTCGCTGGTTCAAGTCCAGCAGGGGGAGCCATATTTTAAAGGCCTTTCAGCAATGAAAGGCCTTTTTTGTTGCCTCTCAAAAATGTCTCAGGTACATTATAGGTACAGTAAGGATTAGCGAGGTACTATGGCAACGATAGTTAAGCAACCCAGTGGAAAATGGAAGTCCGTTATAAGGCTTAAAGGTTGGCCAACCACAAGCAAAACTTTTCGTACAAAAAGAGATGCTGAAGATTGGTCAAGAACCACCGAAGATGAAATGATCCGTGGCGTTTTCATTAAACGCTCAGGTTCAGAACGTACTACCCTAACCAACGCAATAAGCAGATATTTAAAAGAAGTAACAATCACCAAAAAGCAAAGTACTCAGCGCAGAGATCACTCTTCTGCAAAAATACTCATCAAGCATTTAGGCAAATATAGCCTCTCTTCTCTTACTCCAGATAGAATCGCCCAACACCGTGATGAACGACTAGCTGATGGCCTTAGTAATAATACAGTGAGATTGGAGCTAGCCCTTCTGGGTCACCTTTACACGGTAGCAATCCAAGAATGGGGAATGGGCTTAATGTTTAACCCCGTTTCTAATGTTAGAAAACCTTCTCCTGGTCAAGGAAGAAATAGAAGGCTTAGTCTAGATGAAGAAATCCGAATGTTTGAAGTTTTAGATAGCTATTCAAACCCAATGCTGGCCTGGTTAGCTCGCATAGCTCTTTATACAGCTATGAGACAAGGGGAAATATTAAACCTGACCCGTAATCAAGTTGATTTAACTCGTGGTATTGTACGTCTTACAGAGACAAAGAATGGTAGTTCTCGGACGGTTCCCCTTTCCGATAAAGCCAAACAAGTATTTGCAGAAGCGTTATCAAACCCTGTCAGACCAATTGATACTAATCTGATATTCTTTGGTGAGCCTGGCCGTAATGGAAAGCGTAAACCTTATACAATTGGGAAGATTTGGCTTGCTCTTGTCCGCGACAAAGCGGGGATTGAAGACTTGAAATTTCATGACTTACGCCATGAAGCGACAAGTAGGTTTGTAGAAGCAGGACTTAGTGATCAAGAAGTCTCTTCAATCACTGGTCACAAATCAATGCAAATGTTGAAGCGTTATACACATTTGAGGACTGAGGATTTATCTTCAAAAATTAAAAATTTATAGCTTTACTTTGTTGCTTTGATACATCTACAAGCTGCGTTAGAGTTTTAATGCCTTTAAACGGAGCAAACTTAGCAGTTCCACTACATACTAAATGAGCCTTTGCTAAGTGCCTCAGGCTCTTTAAACCTTGCTCTACATAGCGAACCTCGAGTAGCCCTTCTCTACTAAGCATATTAAGTAAATTGATGGAGTTTTCGCTCAATAGCAAATCGAAGTGATTCAATCCACCAAAATCATCTGAATTAAAAAAATCCTTATTCTTTCTATATCGATAACTGTTATTAGAAGACTTATGGTAACTACAATAATTAGCGCTAAATTGAGCTAGATCATCAGAATAGATATCATTTACTTTAACGTAATAATGTAACTCAAGAATATACTCAAATAACAACTCCAACCCTTCTTTACCTTGAAATGTTATGGCATCAACTGCTGTTAAATAGCCCTTCCCTTGGTTATCTGAGGAATAGTAATCCTTTTGAAAAGTATAATTATTGAAAAGATATTTTTTAAACTTTACAAAATCTATGTTTTCATTATTGAAAAATTTATCCTTCAAGTGAGTATAACGCTCAGTAAATTCCCCGCAAAAACGGCAATAACGACTTAAATTCAAATCCCTGTCATGAGTAATTTGCTTGGAAATATTCCCAAAATAAGAAAAATGCTTTTTATCTAAATAAAAAGTGTCAAAGCTGTAAAGCATATTATGATTTAGATAAGATGAAGTAATTGAGGAGCGATTTTTATTTCTGATGTTATTTTGAGATAAGACAAAGCTACCAAACACTTGAAGAAAAAAGAAAACATCTCTTTTATCAAATACAGACTCTTCTTGGTGTGAGCTAATGCTTAAATCCCATAAAGCATACAAAAGATCTTGATTAGATTTAATCCAGCTATCGTAATTACCAGAAAACCCTTTCAAAAATAGGCTGAATCCCTTCATTCCAAACAGTTCTGAAAAAGCGGGATAGCTTTTGAGATAAGAGAATATTTGCTCTTCGATTACCTCATCAAAAATCTTAGACACCAGTGAGTAAATACTAAACTCGCTTTTTGCTTTCTTGTTAGAAGTATATGTGCTTCCTGAGTTGTAAAACTCTTCAAAAAAAACTTTATAGCAAGGGGCTAAAATGCTTTGAGCATATTCTGTAGGCTGACACCCAATGAAGAAATCAACTTGATGTTTGCAATAATTATAATTCTGCAATTATTGCCCTCATATGTCAGAAATAATTAATTAAGCTAAATCTATATTAATTAATCAAAGGTAACAACATGCAAACTCAATTAAGTGATATAGAAAACGCTTTAATTCAAAAGTATGGGATACTTATGAGTTTAGATGATTTAAGTGAATTATTAGATCGCTCTAAAGATGGTTTAAGAATATCCATCAATACAAAATCAAGTGAGTTAGGGCAACAGCTAAAAGCAGCTAAGAAAAAAATAGGAAGAAGAGTCCATTTTATCACCATTGATATAGCGAAGGTGATTTCACAGTGAACCACCATTTTAATCCAAAAATTGCAAAGGAACACAGCGTTGATGAGGCTATATTTCTCAATAATCTAGCTTTTTGGTTGTTTACTAATGAATGTAACAAAATAAACTTCAGGAACGGCAAGTACTGGTCCTATAACAGCTATAAAGCCTTATCTGATATCTTCTATTACTGGACACAATCAAAAATTAAAAGGATCGTTGACAAGTTAAAATCCAAAAAAATTATAGCAACTGGAAATTTCAATAAAGCAGGTTTTGATAAGACTTTATGGTACACAATCATTGATCAAAATATTTATGACACCTGCGTTGGGGACTCTAAATTCGCTATAGTCCGAAAACGAACTATCGATAGTACGAAATCGGACTATCGAAAGAACCAAAGCGAGCCATCCAGAGTGCGAAAGCAGACAACCAATACCATATATAAAAACAATATAAAAAAACCATTAGTAAGAGAATTCAAACAATTTGGATTCATTGAACCTAAACCCTTTTCAGATTGCTTAGAGCAGTTTGAAAAGGACAAGACTTTAAAAGGTCTAAATAACTCTGATTTCAAACAGTATGCACAAGATTGGCTTATAAAGTTTCCCTAAGCAACCTTACCAACTAAATAAACACAAAGCAGCATTTGTCCTATGCAAATAAATATAGATGTAAACGTACTATAAAACATAGATCCACTCACACATTTAGAACCACACTCAAATCCGCATATCGATATATAAGTCTTACTACATCTAACACCTAATAAAATATACATTAAAGTGTGGGGCATATATTTAAAAAAACACTATATTTCAACACGTTAGGGGTTTTCGTTGACCCCTCTTTTATATCAAGTATTGATTTCCTGAACGTCAACAATACGAATAAAATTCACCCCATTCCCCCGTCTTCGCTTTGCTTGACCACGGAAGCTCTTCCATACTGGAACACCCTCCGTGGTCAAGTAAACTTGACGGGGGATTAGTTACTCAAATTGCTTGGGGCAATTGTTCGTAACCATTCATTTTAAAGGTACTGGATTTAAGCCAGCTGGGGCTGGCAAGATAGAAAAAGTTCTCGCGAGAACTGTTGGGTTTTGTTATAGGGGTATTTTTAACTAGCTAATTATCTCCTTAGTCATCTTTATCAGAGGCTGACTTAGTAGACTGCGATAAATCATACCAAGAAGATACTCGAAATAAGGCTAATGTTGCAGCGAAAGTAGACGCAAGAGCATAAATAAAAATTAAATACACTAAAAAATACACAAAATAGCTAGCTATATAGATGTATTCAGCCAAATTTTCATATACCCAGCTATCTTTTGAGAGCTCAAAATAATAGGCCTTCACAAAAAGAGCTAGCACTATAGAAATTAACTGAAGTAGGATAAAATGGACAAATGCTGCATTTACATCCATATATGGCGAAGGCTTGCCACTTTTAGACTCTCCACTAATAAGTTTACGGAAGTCATCATCACCAATAGCCATCCACATTGCATAGCCACCCAATGAAAACCCTAATAAGCTCGGCATTATAGACAAAATATCATTCCACCAGCCAGCTTTTGACCAATGCGGAAACAATAAAAAAGTAATTAGAATTGAAGATTGAAAATAGCGACTCTTTAATAGTGCCTTCCAGCCACCATAAATACTCCAGTACCTAGAGAATATTTTATTATTCATTTTTAAACCAATTTACTACATTATCTTTCAATGAGTTTGCAATTCTCGCCAATACCGTAAATGGTAGCTCTACACCTGAATCATAGTACTCTTTCAGAGTCCAAGGGTGCGATTTTGTAGAGAACTCTTGCGTTTTAAGCTCTAAGTCTTTTCCTTTAATAAATGTCATCCCATTTCGAGCTGAGATATGAGCCATTGTTGTTAAGTCATTATCCATCTCTATATTTTTTCCTTCTTCAGCTTTAAACTCCTGTCGAAACTCTGAAACATTTCGCTGCGACATTCTTTCAAGAACTTCAGCTTCAGCCGTTGCATGGTCATCTGGATTTGGTCTATTAACTACAAACTTTAGCTTTTCTATTTGTTTCAACTTCAAAGCTTCTTGAAGCTTATCTACCGATGGAACATGCGTAACATCCACTTTGCCATACTTATCATTTAACTCTTCCTGATTTAACAGGTTATGAAAAAATCTTTCAGCGTTACTAGGACCAAGTGTCTTAGAGTCATAATAACCTTCATAAAATATGATATGTTGTTTAGGATAAAAAATATACGAGAACCTTGAAGAGTTTGGTTTTAGATGTTCTTTTATAACCATATCTTCTAAATCAGATTCACTTGCAAATCCATTGGTTAAAACATTAAACCAATTTCCATCCATATCTATATCAGTATATTTAAATATATCTCCAGTAAATGGCGTAATACCTGTTTCTAACGGGTTTAATTTATGCCACCTACTAAGTATTCCATACTGATGACCCGAAATTTTTACAGGCTTTTTAAGTTTATAAGCATCTCTAAATAATGCATGGTATTTTTTTGGTGAGTGTGGCTGCATTGTTATATTTATTGCACCTATCACGATTTTCTTTTCAATTGCCATTTCTTTTCCTTGAAGTTATTAAAATATTTTTATTAATACATTAATCGTTAGATTCTCTAAGTATTAAAGTTTTGGTGTTGGTATCAAATTTATAATGAACAATTTGACCATTAACCAATAGCTCGATAGCCTTATTGATTTGAGTAAAAGGAACGGAAAACCACTCTCTTGGTTTACACATATTGCCACTAAGGTCTGCTATTTCGATATCTAAACAAGCATCTTTAAATATTGTATGAATAAGGTTTTCGAACTTTTGAGTGTTCATGTTATAGCACTCATACTCTGAAACAACATTTACTGGAGCCATTAAGTAGGTAGGCTCCTTAGAGGCATTTGCTATTCGCTTGGCGACAGGCGTTGTGGCATAACCAATTTTGAACAAATTAGGAATAGATTTAATACGAGGATCTTCACTTTCACTTGATAAAACGTAAATGAAACCAGCAGACTGATCATCATCGTTTATTGTCTTAACTTCAGCAAAGTGATCACCAACAGGTGTTACAATTTTACCGTCTGCATATAAAGACTTAGCCAAAGAACGGTATAACATGTTTGACTCAGTACCGTTTTCAAAGATACATCGAGTTCGACCATCTTTCCTAAACCGTTTGCCATCTACTGTTTTTTCTTCACTACTGAAACTAATGTTTTCTAAGTACATCAGCACTCCGCTAAGCACATAGAATTGACCTTCGAGAAGCTTTTCTCCTTTGTCATCAAATTCAACAATTTTGCGTTTGCCAGAATTTAGCTCTTGCTGAACAACAGGGAACAAATCTTTATACTTATCAAAGTCCTTACAACTCTTCCTGCGAGCAACAAAGTCACTCTCAGCACGAGAGCCTGATTTAACATGCTTCATGTTAAAAATGCTGTCTTCCGATTCACCTAACAAGCCAAAGTCATCGTCATCGAAGATATCATCTATCGAGTTTATAACTTTTGGTTCAGGCTTATATTGAGCTTTTGGTTCAGCGACCTCAGATACTTCGTGTGTGAGCGGTAACAAATTAAATTCATCAAAATCAACCAAGGCGAGACACTGTTTGTCATTGCCGCGAATTGACTCAAGCCTTTTGAATAGCATCAGTTCACTAATATTTTCCATGTTATTCTCTGGCAAACGCTGATTAGCCCTGAAGAAATCATTGATTTCTTGGAATTTAGCGACCAAATGTTCATCTGCTGTTGGCGCTTTCGCTTTGGCCTTTACCTTAGTGATCCCTAAATCATCGTCATCAGACACGAAGCTCAGCCAATCATCCAACTCCATTGATCTTAATTTTTGCCAATCTTCGTTCTTCATTACGTTTGCATCCTTTTGCGTTTTTCCTGCTTAATAAACATCAAGCACTCTGCCAATCGCTTTTCATTAAAATCTGAGGCGTTTAAATCCGGCTCTCTGCCATGTTCATGAACAAATACCTTAACCTTAGGCCATAGTAACTTAGCTTCCTCGAAATCCATCTGAATGCGTGTGGTTTCAATAGATTCTTGTATTAATTTCAATACATCAGTTGTTACTGACTTAGACAATATCTCAAACGCTTTTTGGAATGGGTTTATTTCATCAATCAGGTCGATATGCAAATCATCAATATTGATAAACTTATCCGCCATGCGAACAAACTTTTTGCCGCCTTGCTCAGTAACTTCTGCCGAACTAATAGCTGAGTCAACCACCACCTGTTGACGCACTTCTTCAATTTCAGCTTCGGATAGATCTGGGTATTTACGCTGAATTATTTTCGGTATAAGTATTTTGTTAACTACTTCTGGGTCAACTTTGCCAGCAGAAGCAGCAATGATTTTGTCATCTTGCAAAATAGCCGCTTTTAAATCAGCTAAGTCAGACTCAATAATGTCTTTCGTGCGCTTGGTGCTAGGTTCTTTGAAACCACCAATTTTCATTGTACCCGGTGGAGTCGGTTCAAAATCGTTATCTTTTTTAGCTTTAAATTTGAAGTTTGGCGCTAGTACTTGTTCCATCAATAGTGAACAGGTTATCGCCTTAAGCATATTGTTTACCGCAACCGTGACTTGTTCGTTTTCAGCGTCTGGTTGGGCAATTAAGTTAGTAAACTGGGCGTGTGTTTTATTAGCACTGTCACGCGTACAGCGCCCGATGATCTGAATTATTTCTGTTAATGAGCTTCTGTACCCAACAGTTAAGGCGTGTTCACAATATTCCCAGTCAAACCCTTCCTTTGCCATCCCTAACGCAATGATCACATCCATATCATCAACACTTTTGATGTTGCGCAGGTAATTTTGAATTACATCACGATTATTTTCTTCAACAAGGTCAGCAACCTTGATCAGAGTACCGTCTGGTCTTTCTACCGTGATAACACCCGTTTCAGGATCTCGTGGCCTTGCATCACCTAATACTTCAAGTATTGCGTCAACCTCATCGTACTTTTCTTTAGTTGATTCACCTGAATTCACATTCGGGATGTGGATAATTGTTTTCTTACCGTAGTTTTCTTCTGAATTTAAGACTTCATGAATAACATCTGTGTAACGGCCCTGATAGAAGTGATAACCGATACCTAGCGACTTGAGATATTTATAACCATTAAGCTGTTCGTAATAATTGAACGATACTTTATCAAATTGTGCTTCATCTTCTGGTGTTAAGACTGGAATGCTATCACCGCGGAAATAAGAGCCAGTCATAGCAACAATGTGAGCATTGGTATTCGCCATTATGCTACGAAGTACATCACCTAGCACGTTATCACCGTCAGCAGAAACATGGTGAAATTCATCTATAGCAATCAAACAATCATTAAATGCGCTATCTTCTAATTCTTGAAAAGCAAAGCGCAAAGTTGCGTGAGTACAGATTAGGATTTGGTCATCACCAGCGATAAACCGCTTAAACGCTTTAGTCTTACTGGCTTCACCACCGGGTGTACATAGGTTATTGTTGTTCTCGACATTCCAATCGCAGAAAAAGCCATATTTACTTAACTCTGTTGAGTCAAACGAGCCACCAATAGAGCGTTCAGGCACAGCCACAATCGCCTTTTTAATGCCTTGATTGTGTAGCTTATCTAATGCCAAAAACATTAACGCTCTTGATTTACCAGAAGCTGGAGGTGCTTTTAATAATAAATACTGGCTATTGCGTGCTTCAAAAGCGCGGGACTGCATAGCACGCATTCCCATATTGTTTGTGTTTGAACTAGCACCACTTTGTGCATATTCAAAGTGCATTAAGTTAGGCATTGTGACCTCCTGTCATTTTTGAATATAAATTAAATAATAAGTTTAGTTTTTGTTCCTCTGTCGAGAGTAATTCTGGTGAGTAAAGCAGTTCTACTTCCCTATCAAGCTCTAAGTGAGCTTTTTTTAGAGATATTGGCATTTGTTCAGAATACAATTTCGATATATTGAGGTCACTATATGATTCTCTTTCAAGTAGAACATTCAATGCTGCTGCCCTTACTTTATCTTTTTGTTCCTCAGAAACACTTGGGACAGGAAATGTGTTGTAGCAAATTTTTGATGAGTAACGAATACCATTGCCAAATTTACCGGAAACTGCCGTAGTCCAAATCAAATGAATCTTTGAAGAAAGCAATCCGAAAAAGAATAAATCATCTGACTCAACAACATTTAACAAATCACTTGCTAAATACTCTCGTTTAAAAAGACCTACTGGAATATATTCTTTTACGGAAGAGGACACTTTAGGTATGATTATGTAATCTGACTTTGGAAAGTTCTCTACATGAAAATTTTGTGGAGTTTCTGCTAGTTTTATAGTCGGCTTACTTGAGCTACTCAACCTAAAGTTCTTAACTTCGTCAATTACCTTTCGAATTTTGGGGAGTTCACCTAACTCATCCTTACTTACATTTTGTAAGCTCAAGCACCATCTAAACACTCCAGAGTTAAACTCTTGCGCTCCAAACCACTTCCTAAAATATAATTTTGCAGTTGGTTCACTCGTTACAAACTCAGTCTTTTCACTTTCAGTAAATAAGAAGCCTCCACCATCTACTGGCTTATTACCTATACCCATTTTAGGTAACTGAGGTGATATTGGCGTAGTTCTTGGTTTTACAGTACTTATTTGAGAAGACGTTAAATATGGGTTTATATGCTCAACGGTATTCCAATAGCTATCTAACAGGATTTTCTTGTTTGAGGACGAACCTTTTGGTCCAAGACCAATAATAACGCAGTAAACACCAGCCTGTTTCTTAGCATTATTTGTCCATTTAAATGGTGGTATAGCGAGTATTATTTCGACATTCTTTCTTAAAATACCATCCCACATGAAACTAACTTGCTCACCTTGTGATATGGAGCTAGTAGAAACAAAAGCAAGTTTTTGTGAGCCTTTGAGATAATTTGCCCCTTTTAAAAACCAACCCGCTATGTAGTCTAAACTTCCTGTTTTAAAGTTATTCTCGTTGTAAAAAGCACGCTCCATATCCTCTTTTTGCTCTGGTGTTTGTTTTCTCGCGCCTATGTAAGGAGGATTTCCTATAATGTAAATTTCCCTCACATCATTGGGACACACAGACAGCCAATTAATTGTCAGAGCGTTGCCAGAAACTATATTTCCACTAGCTTTTAATGGTAAAGACGGATCGCAATCACCAAATTCAGCTTTAAATTCAACGTTCATTTGGTGCTCAGCTAACCATAAAGACAATATAGCTACTTCATGTGCAAAGTCATCTAATTCGATTCCATAGAAATTTGTAAGCTTGATTTTAGAGCAAGTCGCATAATCGACATTATTTGCTAAAAACAAATCATCTTGTTGTTGATTTGTATCTAGCTCTTGAATTCGCTTAATGATTTCCATTTCAATTTTACGTAATTCTTTAAAGGCGATAATTAAGAAGTTCCCTGACCCACAAGCGGGATCAAATATCTTAATATCAACAATACGATCATGGAGTTTACGCAAGCGGCTTGGTTTCAATTTTTGATCAATATTATCTTCAATATTTTCAAGTTCTGCGTATAACTCATCCAAAAAAAGAGGTTCAATTATTTTCATAATGTTGGTAACAGAGGTGTAGTGCATCCCCATGTTACCGCGCTGATCTGGGTGAACTACCGCTTGAATCATTGAACCAAAAATATCAGGATTAATGTCAGACCAATCTAATTCGCTTCCGCATTCAATCAGCATTTTGCGAGATTTGGTTGAAAATCGTGGAGACGCTATGTTGTCGGCAAACAACCCGCCATTAACAAACTCAAAGTTTGCTAAGTAGTCAGGTAAATCAGCTCGTTTGTTTTTAGGTGTATTTAGTACTTCAAACAAACGATTTAAATACTCAGCAACATCAGAGCCATCAACTTTGGTATGGGACTCTAATTCACCACTGAACTGATTTTGTTTGAAAATGCCTGTGTCTTCAGCAAAGAAGCAAAACAGCAAACGAGTTAAGAAAATGTTTAAGTTATGGAGTGCTTGTTTGTCGTGTTTATTTTCATCATTAAAGTTATCAGCCTTGATCACATCGAACAGCTTCGCCATTTTCTCAGCAGCTTTAACGTCAGCAGGGTTTTCGCCTTGATAAACGGCCTTTTCCATTCCGGCCCAAGGTAAGAAGAAATCAAAATGCTTACCTAAGTCGTTAAATTCAATATCAAGGGTGTCATTGGTACGAGTATCTAAGGCTACAAATTGATTGAAGTCGGTAGCAATAACAAAACGTATTTTCTCACGTGCAACGGATGGCTCTTTTTTCATGTTATCAATATCTGATAACACACTATCCCCATGACAATGTTTGAAATAAATGTGTCGTTTTACCCTTATTTCACCTGGAACACTTGCTAAATTACGCTCTCCAGACTTAATACGCCCAATAGTTGTTTTTCGATGACCGTATAAGGCCATTAAATGATATAGAAAATCATCTTTAGACACTTCTTTCTTTTGAGTTTGATTTACTAGCTCTTTTACAGAACCTTCCAGTTGAGTAATATTCATTTATACTTCCTGTGCTTTATTCTATATTTAATAATCCCAAATAAGCTTTAATAGCAGCAAGCTCCCTTCACCTTACTACTTGTAAGAATCATGCATTCCAAAAGAAACCATCACTTTTCTAATTGTGGCTGCAAGCATACTTGTGATATCTATATTTTATGTATATTTCTTATAGGTTAAGTTAAAAGCCTTATTAAATTATCAATATAATATATTATTACTTCAACTTCTTTGCCCCATACCTCGCCCAGTGTAAATGGCAAAACTTACAATTATTAGTATAAATCCACAAAGTACTTGATAAACAGACAGTAACTTAGGAATTTCACAAATTGGGGATGTATCTCCATATCCTAATGTAGTAATCGTTACACCGCTAAAATAAAGCGCATCAACATAGTTTTCGGGAGGGGATTTAAAGCATTTAGATGGAAGTAATAAATAAATTGTAGCAAAATTAAAAATCAACTCAATATAACTTTTAAAGGCTAACTGAATACGTTCTCCATAAGTGAGATTCGAGTTTGGATTATCCCCGTTCAGTTTTTCTATGGCATCTTTGTAGAAAGCATAAAAAACCTCATTCGCTCTTGATAAAGGGTAAGCCCAGATTATTAAGGCCGCTACCCACATAAATAAACCTTTATACTCACTTTTATATATTCCAACTGGAGACACAAAAAATAGACAAAGTGCTATTGACAGGGATATTATCAAATAAATAGTATTAAACTTCTTAATCAACTTTCCAGTGGATTTTGGGTTCTCTCTATAGATGGATTTTCTATAGTCGGCAAAGAAATAAGTTGGAGATAAAAAAAACTCAATAATTTTACGTGTCATTTATAACCTATCTGAATACATTTAATTTTAGCTGATGCTAACAGTTATAAGTACGGAAGTTAATTGCAGATTTGCATTATTTCTAAATTTAGTTTGCTTGGATATAATTATCATAGACAAATCTGTTAAAAACCTTTGTTAACTAGCTTTTAAACAGAATTACAATTGAATTAATCTATTACTATCAAATATACGCAAGGAGCATAAATGTCATTATTTCGAATTAGCAGCGGAGAAATAACAGCGCTGGATAAGACAACATTCGCCAATCAAAACATCTTAGAAAGAAATGATCTGCAGCAAGCTTTAAAACACAATATTGATGTTATTGCACCAGAATGCTTAGTCATATCCGAAGAGTTCTCATATTGGCAAGATAGTAAAAAGCGAATAGACCTACTGGCAATTGATAAAAATGCCAACTTAGTTGTTATAGAGTTAAAAAGAGATGAAACAGGCAGTCATATGGATTTACAGGCCATTCGTTATGCATCTATGGTGTCTCCCCTTACATATGAGCAAGCTTGTAAATACTTCCAAAAGTATTTAGATAAGAACACTCCTAACGAACACAATGATGCCGAAGAAATCATTAAGGACTTTTTAGATTGGGACGAACCCGAAAAAGATGATTTTGCCCAAGATGTGAGAGTAGTTTTGGTCTCAGCAGATTTTTCAAAAGAATTAACTACTTCAGCTTTATGGTTAAGAGATAAAGGTATTGATATATCCTGCGTGAGACTTAGTCCTTACAAATACCAAGATGAAACTCTAATTAACGCTGAGCAGATTATTCCTGTTCCCGAAACAGCAGAATATTTAATCAAAGTAAAAGAAAAAACAAATGAACGAAGGACAGCGATTAGTGGAAAAAAAGACTATTCGAAGTATCGTTACAAAGATGAAATATACAATAAACGTTATTTAGCTTTAGCTATAATGAAAGATTGGATAGAAAAACAAAAGCCAAAAAATTTAGGTGACATTCATAGCGTATTTGTTGAAAAAGTTCATAAAAAAATAGCTCAAAATATAAACCACATTCCAGACAGTCAACAAAGAAGATATCACGTGCATGAAGAGTCACTTATTCGGCTTGAGTCAAATGAGATTATCGCGATAAGTAATCAATGGGGGTTAGATAGTATTCATCGCTTATTAGAATTAACTTCAAAGTTTGGAGTAGAAGTTGAGGTTATTAACTAAACAAAATAGGTACAGCAGAGGTACAGCGACCAATTTTTAGCACTTTCGTTAAACTTCGCTAAACTACTGATATCAAACTACTTTTAACTATTTTAATCTTCGCTTAACTTTTATTAAAAATTAGTAACTTATTGATTTATATAGAGACTGTTAATCCATATGTCGCTGGTTCAAGTCCAGCAGGGGGAGCCATATTTTAAAGGCCTTTCAGCAATGAAAGGCCTTTTTTGTTGCCTACAGCTAGGTACTCAAAACATCTGAAATTATTAACTCCATCCTCAGTTAAGTAGCAACAAAATATGCTATTCTTTTAAGTCATTATCTAACCAGTCAATTGAATGAGCAAAGTATCTATTTTTTCACCCTCGGGTAACTATTCAAAGATCCCTTTTTATTCTGGAAAAATTGCTGCTGGCTTCCCTGGTGTAGTTGATGAACATATGGAAGAAACTCTTAGCTTAGATCAATTACTGATAAAAAATCCTGCGACAACTTTTTTCGCCCGAGTCGAAGGCGACTCCATGATAAATGCAGGCATATTCCAAAATGATATTTTGGTTATTGATCGCTCATTACATTACCAAGAAGGCGATATTGTTGTCGCTTTAGTCGATAATGAATTTACAGTCAAACGCTTAAAAACAAAGGGGGGCTTGCGTTTGCAAGCAGAAAACCCCGCTTATCCGGATATTATCATTACTGGAGAAATCGAGTTAACCATCTGGGGAGTGGTTACTGGGCTGGCGAGAAAGCTGAGGTAATATCTAACCTATGGAAACCCCTGCTAAAACCTACGCACTTTGCGATGTAAACAGCTTTTACGTTTCATGCGAGCGAATGTTCCGTCCTGATTTAGCGACAAAGCCTGTTATCGTATTAAGCAATAATGATGGTTGTATTATTTCCATCTCGGACGAGGCCAAAGCCCTTGGCATCAAAATGGCAGTTCCTTATCACGAAGCGAAGCACATTATAGAAAAACACCAAATAACAACTTTTTCATCAAATTATGGGCTTTATGGTGATATCTCCAGCCGCTTTAATCACGTATTAAGACAATACTGCGATCAAGTTGCGCCCTATTCCGTAGACGAATCATTTCTGTGTTTCGAGGGTTTTCAGGGTTGCTTGCTAGAACACTCTGCAAAAATTAAGCATGAGTTGCAGCGCACTTTGTCTCTGCCTGTCTGTATTGGCTTAGCGCCGACGAAAACACTCGCTAAGATTGCTAATCATTACGCGAAAAAGCATAAAGATTCCACCAGCGGCATTATTGATTTAAGCTGTGAACAACAACGTCAATGGGTATTAAAACAAACCCCGGTACGGAAAATCTGGGGGATTGGTAGTCGCCTAGCAGTAAAACTTGTTCATCAAGGGATACACAGCGCTTGGGAGCTACACAACGCCGACTTTAAAGTATTGCAACGTATGTTTTCGGTCAATATGGAACGCATGGTATTGGAACTGCGCGGCGAGTCGTGTTTGACTTTTAATCAGCTTCCTGCCGCAAAAAAATCCATTTTAAACTCTCGCTCATTTGGAAAGCCTATTACCTCTTATTACGATTTAAAAGAAGCTCTCTGCTACCATGCAACTCGTTGCTCAGAGAAGCTCAGAGCGCAAAACTCTATGGCTTCAACTATTACCCTTTTTCTTTATGCTAAGAAAAGCCATCAGAGTCGAAGTTACAATCATCACCCGCAAATTACCGTGCGCTTTCCTGAAGCCACTGATGACACAGGGTTATTTGTGCAAGCGGTAGAAAAAGGGCTACGAAAATTGTTTAAGCAAGATTATAAATATAAAAAAGCGGGAGTCATGCTTAATGGCTTATCAGAAAAAACCGGGCACCAACCCGATTTATTTGTAGGCCTTCCTAAGCGCCCAGAACTTATGCAAAGCCTAGACAAAATTAATCAGCGCTATGGCAAGGACACCGCAAAATTTGCCAGTCTTGGTTTCCATAAAAACTGGGCTATGCGCGCTAACTCCTTTTCCGCCCACTACACCAGCCGCTGGCAAGATATTTTAAAAATAAGCCATTAAAAAAGCTCCCTAAGGAGCTTTTTTAATGTACATCGGCAAAGTTTAATATTTACCCACAAAGTTGATAAACCAGCCTTTGTATTCAAAGTCTAGATTAGCTAGATTGTCACTGAAGTCAGTGAAGTTATAACCTAAGCCTACTTTGAAGTTGTCACTTAGGTGATAGTCTGCACCAATAAGCCAGCCCTTTCTTTGGTCATCACTTTCTTTGACTTTCAATAGTCGGTATTCAACCAATGCATCCCAGCTTTTAACCATATGATAGCGAGCTTGTGCTGCATACATGTCTGCAGTACTGGAGAACCATTCGCCCGTGCCACGCCCGGCTCTAACTTGGCCGCGTCGGTGCGCTAACTTAGCAGCGAACTCCCACTCTGGATTTAAGCGGTATAAGCCTTCAAATGAATAAATATCAGACTTTTGATCGGCACCCGTAGTCACCTGGGCCAAACTTCTTAAATCGTAAAGATAAGTGTATTTTCCCAGAAGCGCCCAGCGACTATTATTAACAGGGCGATAGGCAAAGCCTAAGTTTGCTTCTACGAATTTCGAGTCTTGAGTTGGATCAATTTGATCTTCAGTTTCCGCATAGTTTGCTCTAGCAGCCAAACGCCAGTCTTCGCTTAATTTGTAGGATATGCGATTGGCGGTTAAGAATTGTTCGCGCTCTTCCGCACCTGAATCATCACGGAATTCGATTTTTGAGCTCCAATCCATGGTTGGCGAACGATAAGCACCTGAAACGGTCGCAGCCTGACGATCAACAATGCCGCTCAAAGCCTCTAACTCGCCATCTTGCAAGCTAAAACCAATGTTCCAGCCACGGCTTGGTATAAAATCTAATCCAAAGGTATGAGCAAGACCGGTTTCATTCGGCGCTTTTAAATATTGGCTTTCGTTATAAATGGTAACCTGATTCGAAACGCGCCACTTTTGACCCAAAGTAATGCCATCATTAATGCTAGGCCCAAAAACGCTGTCTGTGCTGTCCGTTGAGTAGGTATAGCGACCGTATAAGCTGTAATCGTTGTTAACGTAATAGTCTGCGGTTAAGCTCGCTGCATCGCCTCTATGACCTGAACTGTATTCAGCGCCAACTGAAGAGCGATTACCAAATAAATAACGCGTACCTATCGTAATCAAATCATTATTATCGTAATTACCACCGTCGTTTTCTAAAGTGAACTGGCCTGTGCCATACAGATCCCAAGCTTCACCGATCCGGTGGTTATACTGAATCGCACCCAAAGTTGCAGACGTTTCATTACCTGCAATGGTTTCCTCTAACTGTCTGATTTCAGTAATAATTTGCGATTTAGGTGTTAATTGATAAGCCAAATTCACTTGCGCTTGTTCTAAAGCATTGTCAGTTCCGCGCTCGTATTCACTAACTCGAGCCGACAAGGTAAGGTCTTTGCTAACCTCACCAGTAAACTCAGCACCAGTTTCAGTGGTTTCTTCGTTCAAGGTGCGGCGCGCAATTGAGTAACCTGCATCAGTTTCACGATGCCAAGCGCCAGCGGTCCATTGGTTTTCAGTCCAACCCAGCTCTTTAAAGTTAGCACGCGCTTCAACCGAATGGGCATCACCTTTTTTATTCGGAGTATCATTAGTCGGATCGGCTGCAATTTCATTGAAACTGAAACCACCATTATCCGAGAAATAAGTTGCGGCTTGATTGGCTTCTGTTTTGGCCGACTCAATCTTTAAGTAAGTCCCGCGACCTGCTTGCAAAGTTAAGTCAACGGCTTGCAACTCATAATCATCGCCAGCACGGTTTTCGTCGACAAAAGTACCGCCAATGGCAACATGATCACCAAGCCACACTTTTGCACGACCACCCATAGCAGTTTCATCAACACTAAAACCTGATGGTACATATTCGTAATCCACTAATAACATATTGTGGAAGCCGTCTAATGGCTCATCACGAATAATGGTACCGATACTTTGTCTTGAAATTTGATTCAATGGACGGGTTAAAATAATGCGCCCTTGCAATTCATCAATTTCATAATCAGCACCACGTTTTAAGGTCACAGCAGTTTCAACGCGACCTGTAGTGCTATCACGAACTTCTAATACCACCTTGTCTGAGCCAGGCAAAATATCGGTATTTCTTAAATAATAAAGACTACCGCCTGTGCCTAAAAATTCGTTATGGCCCAATGCAGTTTGCGCTTCTGAGGCAAAGGCTTTGATCTGAGTTTTTGACTCACCTAATTCAGTGGTATCCAGTGAGCGCCACTGTATCGCAGCACCATAAAGCGAGCGCGAATATTGAGTAAATTCGCTACCTGTTATGCCGGTATTGAAATTACCCCATAAAGCCTGACTCTTATCCCAATCCACACGAACATAGAATTTCCCTTGCGTATCCACGTCACGATAAACATTCGAATCATCGCCATACACAGGGTAATAACGGTCAGGATCTAAACGGCGGAACACGTCTTGCGGATCTTTGTCTAAGAAACCTTTGAATAGATCTTTTAGTTCACGCTCACGAGTATCGGCTTGCGCGGTGATCAAATATTTACCTTTAACTTTACCTTTCAAATAAAAGGCTAAACGACCATTGAGTAAAAAGTCATCATCAAATTGATCGCCTGCATCAATCGCTTCAATGTGTTCGGAAACGGAATTTTCTGATGCAGTTATATCAGCCAAAGCCACCATAAACATATACTTACCCGTTACGTCTATGGCTAATTCTTTGGACATAAATTTATTCTTATCACCAATATCAACGGTAAATTGATGTTGGCCTACGGGCAATAAATATTCGGCGACAAACTTTTGTTCTAAATCAACTGGAATATTATCGCCATTGATTTTAATTTGTTGTCCTGCAGGTACATCCTGTCCGAAAATTCGTACTCTTGAACCATACACAGGAATATTCTGCTGGCGCAAATTATCGCTGCCGTAAGTTGCAGTTTCGATCAGCTCATTAGCAATCGCTTGCTCGCCTTCTTGCTCTACAATATCTCTTGGAACCGTATCAGCTATTTGCGAAACAGCATTTTTCTTCTCTTCCGGCGAAACTAATGCAAAACTTTTAATTTGCGTTTCATCCATGCGACCTTCTTTATCATAAGCACGGATCACATAGATCAACTGATCGCCTAACACCAACTCTCTATCTAAAGTTAATTGACCATCCCATGCATAACGACCGTTATTTATCACTGGCACTTCAAAAGTGCTTAACTCAGTAACTAAATCGGTATCGCTACCATCAAAAACGCTAATTTCTAGTCTTTCGATAAAGGCTGCATAGTTGTTGTAATAGCTGAAATTAACCTCTTCCGCGATTTTACCATCAGCAAAAGCCACCGTTGTGGGACCTGACAAACTTAATGAGGGTTTGGTTAACGCAGGATCTTCTGTTGCCCATAAAACCCCACCATTTTCCAACTGGATCATCATATTACTAGTGACATCCACCTTCTTTTGATCGGGAGTAAAACCTTTTTCGTCGTAGCTATAAATTTCATTGTATTTAATGTCTACGCGGCGGTTTTGTTTATGCGCACTTTCATCCGAACCTTTGGCAACAGGCTTTTCTTCACCATCACTTTTAATGCGGAAGATTAAACCTTCTTGCGTGCGGCACTCGCCCTCAATGCACTCATATTTTTCATCTTGAGCCTTTTCTTGTGCTTCACTAGCAAAAGCAGCAGGCACCAATGAATATAACAGTGCACTCAAACCAAAGGTTAATATTGGCTTGTGCTTAGTTATGATTAAAGGTCTCATTGGACACCTCCTTGCAGTTTTATATAGCTTCTGTTGGAAGTATCCACGCTCACATTTTTAACCTTGGTTTTATCAATATACTTCATTAGTTCTTGATACACATTGTTTGCTCGGCGCAAACCTAATTCATAGTTATAAGCATTATCAGCCCGCGCGTCAGTATGCCCAGTTAACTGAACAGAACCACCGCCCATTTGGTTAAAGCGCTCTGCAACCGATTGCAAAATCGCTTGATATTCAGTCTTAACCGTATCTTTGTTCAGATCGAACATGATCGAACCCAGCTGAATTTCATCGCCAATGGTAATGATATTTCTATCTTTAACCGCTTTTTCTGGCGAAGCCATAATGCTCACTGCAAAGTTTTCAGTAGCTTTGCTATTAACCATTGGCATTAAGGCGTCTCGCACCTTAATTGCGCGGTCAAAGGCAATCCCTAAACCACCGCCATGGCCATCAAAACTAATAACTCCAGCTTCGTACTGATTAATTTTGGCAGCCATTTTTTCTAGCAATGGTTGGTAAGAGCTTTTAATTTCAGCACTGTTGTCTTCAAACAATATAGTGCCCAGCTCAATTTCTACCGCTTTTGGTGCTGATGCTGCAGGTTTTGGCTCCGGAATCTTAATACCAAAGTCAAAGCTGGCTGGCATACCTTGAGTAATACGCTTCACTCTTGGGTTTTCCGTAGTGAAACTCGAACCTTTTGGTAGGGTCGCAGGATCAACTTTCATGATGAAGTTTTGACCACGGCCGAAATTATCCACTTCAATCGCATTCAAGTGGAAACGACCGTAAGCATCGGTTTCGATAATATAACCCTCAACTGTGGCAATCCGAACGCCAGGAATTCCTCGTTCTGTAATGCCAAGGTTGCTGATCACATAGTCCACACGGTATTGGCCATTTTCAACCGAAACGTGACGTTTGATATCAAGCTCTTGTGCCGATAAGCCATCCGCCACTTCGCCAGTATGATCGTGCGTTACTTTACCCGTCGCATCCATACGAAGCACCGTGCCTTGCGCTGTTGTCAACTCAAAGTCATTGGTGAACCTAGGCTCAGTCATTAATTGGCTGATCACCATTTGATGGTTTTCAGCTTTATCCATGTAAGAATTACGACCTGATAAAGTACCTAACTCAATACCATGATTAATTGGCGCACTGGCATCCGCTTCTGGCTGCGGACCTTGACCGCGATCAACAGTAGTAGAATTGGCCACATAAGCTGACTCATCGATACCACCAGTAACCACTAGGCCTGTTGCCGTAACATCGTCTTGCCAGCCATCGCCATCACGATCATTAAAGACTTTACCCATGATAGTCGCTTGTTCGAAATCAGGGTCTGATTTCAAGCGGATAGTTGCCGTTGCCACGTTACTAATCACAACCGCAGAAGTATCAGTTGCCACCACACTATTGATTAACGAGCCTTGTAAGGCCGTTGCACCAATACGCATCATGTAAGTGATGGTGATAGTTTCACCAGAAGCAACATCCACCCCTTCGAAACGAATTGGTCTGCCACCAATCGCTTGATCATTGGCAGGATTCGAGTCGTTGTAGTTTTCTGAACCGTCAACCAAACTCATGCCAATTGGCGGTGTATCAACAACCGTTACGTCCATTGCATCCACAGGACCAATATTCTCAACTGTTACCGTGTAAGTGACAAAGTCGCCAATTGAAACTTCTGATACGTTGGCGGTTTTAATCAATTGCAGTATGGCTTTTTCAACCACCACAATGGTCACAGTACCCGTTGCGCAGTTGCTAGGGTTTAACACATCACAAATCTCATAAGTGATGGTGTATGTGCCCGCTGGCGTACCTGGCGCTACTATCACATCGCCATTTGGCGCAATGGTTACGCCCGAACCAGCATCATCAGTAACCGTGATAGTTACTTGGCCTGGCTGGATTGGATTACCATCAATGGTATCGTTAGTAAGAATATTGCCTGCTACCCCACCATCAGTACCGTTTACAGGATTATCACTAAAGTCATCATCCACAACCACAATGTTTGGTGCAGTTACCACAACCGTTACCGTAGCCGTCGCACAATTAGTTGGATTCAAGACTTCGCAAATCTCGTAAACAATGGTGTATGTTCCTGCTGGCGTGCCCGCTGGAATGGTAATAACGCCATTAGCATCGATAGTTGCACCAATGCCGCCATCATCAGGTAAACTGATGGTGACATCGCTTGGATCAATCGCTGCACCGCCCAAGGTATCGTTGGTTAACACGCTTGGCAGAGTTCCGCCATTCAAACCACCGACGGTTTGTGCAGACATATCATCATCGGTCGCTACTAACGCCGCCGCAGCCACTTCCACCGTCACCACGGCCGTGTCGCAGTTGGTCGGGTTCAGGTTCTCACAGATTTGATAGGTCACGCTGTACGTGCCCGCCGCGGT